>WOZN01000167.1 GCA_011620245.1 Acidovorax sp. | reverse complement strand
TGCGCCCGCCAGTGCCGCCAGAAATGGGATATTTGGCATTTCTGCATCCCTTAGAACGTGAACACGTTCTTGCGGGGCGCATTGCCTTCGCCGCAGGCAGAGGGGCTTAACCTAGGTTTATTCCTGTCCGGGTGGCGACATGGGCGCGGAATCGGCGGAGATGCCCAGCTCGGAGCACAGCCGCTGCACCGTGGCCCGGAGGCTGGCCAGCTCGGTCTCCAGCGCGTCCACCCGGGCCTGCAGCGCGGGAGGTGAACCTGCGGCGCTGGTGGCCGCCGGGGCGGCGCTGCTGCTGGTATCCACCGGCCCGCACAGCAGATGCGCCCAGCGCTGCTCGCGCGCACCGGGCGCGCGGGGCAGTTGCACGACGAGCGGGCCGCCTTTCTCTGCGCTGCGTTCCTGCAATTCGTCCAGAAAAGCCTCGACCGAGGAAATGTCGGCAAATCGGTACCAGCGCTCGGCGTTGATGCGCAGCTCGCCTGCCGTCTGCGGGCCGCGCAGCATCAACAGGCCCAGCAGCACGGCCGATTGCTCGGGCACGCCCACGCCGCGCTGGAAGTTGTGTTCCCAGCGCGTGGTGCGGCTGCCACTGCTCTCGAAGGCCAGCGACAGGAGCTTGAGGGAGTCGAGCGCCTCCTGCGCCTCGGCGTCGCTGAGGTTCATCACGGGGTCGCGGCTGGTCTTCTGGTTGCAGCCGGTCAGCAGGCCGTTGAGCGACATGGGGTAGCTGTCGGGCACGGTGCGGGCTTTTTCCATCAGCGTGGCGAGCACGCGGGCCTCGTTGGGTGTCAGGGGGCGGGTGGCGGGGTCGAAGGGCATGGCTGGGATAATCCGGGGCAAATATGAAGAACAACGTCAAGAACATCGTGATTTTGATCTCTGGCGGCGGCTCCAACATGGCCGCCATCGTCCAGACCGCGCAGCAGGAGAACTGGGCGCAGCGCTACGGCGCCCGTGTGGCCGCGGTGATCAGCAACAAGCCCGATGCCGCCGGGCTGGCTTTTGCGCGCGAACAGGGCATTGCCGCCGAGGCGCTGGACCACAAGGCCTTTGCGAGCCGCGAGGCATTTGATGCCGAACTGGCCGCCACCATCGACCGCCACCAGCCCGCGCTGGTGGTGCTGGCCGGTTTCATGCGCATCCTCACGCCGGGCTTCGTGGCGCACTATGCGGGGCGGCTGGTCAACATCCACCCCTCGCTGCTGCCCGCGTTCACGGGGCTGCACACGCACCAGCGCGCCATCGATGCGGGATGCAAGGTCGCGGGGGTCACGGTGCACCAGGTGACGACGGAGCTGGACATGGGCCCGATCCTGGACCAGGCCGTGGTGCCCGTGCTGCCCGATGACACCGCCGGGACGCTGGCGGCCCGGGTGCTGACGCAGGAGCATGTGATCTACCCGCGTGCGGTGCGGGCGCTGGTGCAAAAGCTATGATTTTCATAGCTGCCAGCGCTTGCTGGATAAGCGCTGGAGCCTGTTTTCATTCAGATATGCAGCGCTCGAAACGCGGCCGCATCACGCCATCGACGGGCATCGGCAGTGCCTGGCGGGCGCGCATTGTGACTGCATGTGCCGCTGGGCCTGCGAGGCGGCGTGCCCGTGCTGATCGGGGTGTCGGTGGGACAATCGGGGCATGCACCCCAAAGTCCTCATCGATGCCTGTGCCGAACTCATCAGGCTCACCCTCACCTTTGAACACCCCGCCGATGCCGTGGTGTCACGTTTTTTCCGCGACCACCGGGGCCTGGGACCCCGCGAGCGCGCCACGCTGGCCGAGACGGTCTACACCGTGCTGCGCAAAAAGCTGCTGTTCGACCACATGGCCCCGTCGGGCTCTGGCCCCAAAGAGCGGCGCCTGGCCATTTTGGGATTCCACGGCCCGCGTGATTTTTTGCTGGGCGGCCTGACAGAGCAGGAAAAGAACTGGCTGGCCCAGTGTGACGCAGTCAAGCCCGATGACCTGCTGGAGCGCCACCGCCACAACCTGCCCGAGTGGCTGGTTCAGCCCCTCAAGGACCAGCTGGGCGCGGGTTTCTGGCCGCTGGTGGAGAGCCTGTCGCAAGCGGCCCCGCTCGATTTGCGCGTCAACGCCCTGAAAGAAAAACGGGCGGATGTGCAGAAGGAGCTTGCGCAAGCAGCTATCAAATCCGTAGTAACGCCGTATTCGCCCTGGGGCCTGCGCATTGAGAGCAAGCCGTCGCTCACCAAGCTGGACGCCTTCACGCGTGGCGCCATCGAGGTACAGGACGAAGGCTCGCAGTTGCTGGCCCTGCTGCTCGACGCCAGGCGCGGCGAGATGGTGGTGGATTTTTGCGCGGGCGCGGGCGGCAAGACGCTGGCCATCGGCGCCACCATGCGCAGCACCGGCCGCCTGTATGCGTTTGACGTGGCAGCCCACCGGCTCGATGCGCTCAAGCCACGGCTGGCGCGCAGCGGCCTGTCGAACGTGCACCCGGCGGCCATTGCCCACGAGCGCGACGAGCGCATCAAGCGCCTGGCCGGCAAGATCGACCGCGTGC
>WOZN01000177.1 GCA_011620245.1 Acidovorax sp. | reverse complement strand
ACGCCGCCAATCGGGCGACAATCCGCGACAAAACCGCCCGGATCGCCCGGATCGCCCGGATCGCCCGGATCGCCCGGATCGCCCGAATCGCCCGAATCGCCCGGATCGCCCGGATCACCCAGACCAGCCCAGCGGGCGAAACGACGCCCCGCGTGGCCAGGGAAACCAAGGAAAATGACCATGTCCCTTGTGCGCAACTGTCTGGCCGCCGGTGCGGCGCTTTTGTGTCTCGCCGCGCAGGCCCAGGTGCTGCGCTGCACCGACGCGCGCACCGGCCAGGTCACCTACACCGACGGCGCCTGCACGGGCGCCGCATCGGTGCGCGAGGTCGAGCCCCGCAAGACACCGCAGCAAATCCGGCTGGAGCGTGAGCAGGCCGCCGAAGCATTGGCACGCAAGCAGCAGCAACAGCAGGCCGAAGCGGCCGCCCGGCAAATCGACGCCGACCGCGACGCCCGGCGTGAACGCGAACTGGCAGAGCGTGCCACCCGCCCGACAGCGCGCCCACAGGACTATGCGCGGTCCGCCGAATGCGCCCGGTCGCGCCGCAACCTCGATGTCGTCGTCAGCAGCACCAGCGGCACCTACGACCAGAACCTGCGGGTGGAAACCGCACAGCGCCAGGTCGATCTGGACTGCCTGGGCCCCGAGGCCTATGCCGAGGTGGAAAAAGCCCGCGCGGCCAGGCAGGAGACGGCCCCTTCGGTGGTGGTGATTCCGCCGCGCCACCCGGTCTACACCAGACCAGCCCCACCGCCGCCACCGCACAAGTTCACGCAGTGCAACGTGTTTCGCTGCTACGACAGCCAGGGCAACAGCTACCCACGCTGAACGCCCGGACGGCACCGAGATCGTGAACATGTTCTGAAAGCGCAGATCAGGCGCGCAGGCCCTGCGCCACGGTGGGGTAGCGCAGCCGCAGGCCCAGCTCGCCCAGCAGCCGCTGGTTGTCAAGCCGGCGCGATTCGCTCATGAAGCTCAGCAGCATCACCGGCAGCGCATCCTGCGCCGTGCTGCGCGGCAGCCGGGGCGGGCGCGGCAGGCCATACAGGTCGGCGGCCAGATCGAAATAATCGCCCATCTTCATCTCGCTGGCATCGCTGGCGTTGTAAACCCGCTGGGGCCTGCCACGCCACAGCGCAGCCAGGCAGGCGCGCGCCAGGTCGTCCGCATGGATGTGGTTGGTGTACACATCGTCTTGCGCCATCAGCACGGGGGTGCCCTTGCGCAGTCGCGCCTCGGGCGTTCCGCCCTCGCGGTCGGGCGCGTAGATGCCCGGAATGCGCAGGATGCTGGCGCGCACACCGGCGCGCCCCAGGTGGCGCACGGCGCGCTCGGCATCCACGCGGCGCTGGGCCCGGGGCGTGCCGGGCGCCACGGCGCGGGTTTCGGGCACCCGGGCGCCCGCGCAGTCGCCATACACCCCGCTGGTCGAGGCATACACCAGCGACACGGGCAGGCTGCGCAGCCGCAAGGCCCGCGCCAGCGCCACGGTGCGCGGGTCGCGCCACCAGGCTGCGCTGCCACCTTCTCCCGGCGGGGGCGCCAGGTGCACCACCCGGGTGGCCAGGCCCGACAGGCGGCGCAGCGTGGCAGCGTGGTCCAGGTTGCCCACCAGCGGTGTCACCCCCTGCGCACGCAGGCTGCCCACGCGCTCGGCCTGTGAGGTGAGCGCCAGCACACGCAGGCGCTGCGCGCCCGGGCCGGTCAGCAGGGTGCGCGCCACGCGCTGGCCCACATCGCCATAGCCCACAATCAGCAGGCGCTCGCGGCGAAAGCGGGACGGCAGCGCGCCCAGCCCGCTGGCCAGGGCCACGGTGCTCATTGGGGCGCCTCCGGGCTGCTGCACACTGCACTGCGCGCTGGCTTGAAGCGGTTCGGCGCTGCGCTCACGCGCCCGCCTGCCATGAAAGAGCCATGCACACCAGCTGGCACGGGTATGCAGCAGCCAGGCGGCGCGGCCTTTGCGCCGTTAAGAGGACGATCAGGTTCTGAGGGCAAAATCGGGAGCATTCGCATGAAGGCAGCTTGAAGAATCTTCCATTTGATTAGCAACTGATGTTACGCAGCCGCCCTGAACTGCTGAAGCTGGGCGTAGGCGGTGCGCGATGCGTTGATGAGAAGCTTGCGACAAAGCGCAAAGGGATTGAGCTTCGCGAGTTCAAATCCAGGTCAGCTTTTTTCATCTGCACAGCCTATCAGGTGGGGACTGCGTAACATCAATCAGTTAGTCATCACGCTGGCCATATCCTCCCCTCATTGCAGCCAATCACCCCACGGGCCACCAGTCCATTGACTGCCTCTCTGGCGCGAGTTGCGCGGCGGTCGGTCTGGCATGTCAGCCTTGCAGCGCCAGCAGATACAGCGGCCTCCAGTTCGATGCACGGCCGCAGCGGCGGGGCTCCAGGCTTGCCTGTTTGCCCATCCATGAACATCGGGCGCAGGGCATCAAGAATCACCCGCTGATTTCCACCCTGGGGCAGCTTCACGGCGCGCATATCCTGGACGGCGGTGTCACGCACCACCACGCACGATGTAATGGCCTCGCCGGTCGGCTCAGTGCCCAGCACCTTCACGGCCAGCTTGAACGGGTGTTCCTCCCCGTCTTGCCCGTCCTTGGATTTCGCCACCTTCCATCTTCCATTCCCTGCGGTCGCCTTCGCGTGAAACTTCGATGGCGGCATCCATCGCAGCAAATAGCGTCGTGCCCGTCACGCTGCGCCGGGTCGTTTTGCGCTGCACTTCGCGCAGCCGCAATGGGCGGTCACGCCCGGCCAGAGCGCAGTGCTGTACGACGGCGAAATGCGCCTGAGCGGCGGTGTGATCGCAAAAGCAAAATCGGGCTTTGGCGCCCGCCCAGCCTGCGCAGGCAGCTATCAATTCATGAGCACTGCCTGATCATGCGCGCTGGTGGCGCGGCGCTCAGGCGCGCGGCCCGAAACCCATGCGGCCGAGTGTGTTGTCGCGCTGCACGTAATGGTGAAGCAGCGCCGCGGCCGCATGCAGGCCGATGAGGAAGTAGCCGACAGTGGCCAGGGTTTCATGCACTTCCTTGAGTGTGTCGCCCAGCGTCTTGTCCGGCGCCAGCAGCTGCGGCACCGCCAGGCCCCAGAAGCTGGCCGGCACGTCGCGCGCATTCACCGTGAGCCAGCCCAGGATCGGCAGGCCGATCAGCAGGCCATAGAGCAGCACCTCGATCACCAGCGCCACCTTCTCCTGCCAGACCGGCGGCGGCGGCACGATGGGCGGGCGCTCCGTCGCCAGGCGCACCACCAGCCGCAACGCGGTGACGACCAGCACCGTCAGCCCCAGGGTGAAGTGCCAGTGGGCCATGGCGGTGCGCTCGGCGCTGCCGCGCGGATAAATGCCGCGCAGTTCCATCAGCGCATACACCGCGATCATGAGCAGCAAGGTCAGCCAGTGCAGCGCCACCAGGGTCGGGGCAAAGCGGGGAAAGCGTGGGGTGGTCGTGGATGGACTCATGTGCAGCTCCGGTAGGTGCGCCTGGGCGCGTGGACAGATGCAGCAATGGTAAGGGATGCAGAAATGCCAAATATCCCATTTCTGGCGGCACTGGCGGGCGCCATAAACGGGTTATTGGCAATTTCCGCATCCCTAACTACGAAAAATGAACACAACCTGAAGGGCGACAGGTCCGCCACCACCTTCACGCAGCAGGCGTGGGGCGCCTGTGGTGCGGGCCAATCAGGTCTGGAGTACGGACATCACCTACGTGCGGCTGGAGCGAGGCTTTGCCTACCTGGTGGCTGTGATCGACTGGTATTCCCGGCGGGTGCTGAGTTGGCGCATCAGCCATCAGCATGGACGGTCGGGGTCGGGCGTACGACAACATCTTTGTGGAGCGGCGTTGGCGCAGCGTCAAGCACGAAGACGTGTACCGGCTACGCCACGATGGGTGAACTGCTGCTCGGGCTGACAAAATACTTTGCCTTCTACAACGCCGAGCGCCCGCATCAATCTCTGGGAAATCAGACTCCGCAAGAGGTTCACAAGACTTCAAGCGGCGGCGGTGCGATGATCGTGGATAAATACCGGACCACCGAAAAAACCCCGGTTGCGCTTCGCTCCTGCGGGACTGCGTTCGAGAAAGTCAAGATTGAGAATGAGTCAGCAATACCAAATGCAAAAACCGGGGCAGTGCCGCAAAAACCGGGGCAGTGCCGTCCAGCTGCGAGAAGTCGAGTGCAACTTAAACTGCCATCAAGTCTGTCCTGACTCTGGGGTCCACTTCAGTTGCTAATCAAGATAGCCCAAGGATACCCACAACATGACCAGCGCCGAGACTGCCACCGCAGCATTCCAGATCACCGTGCAACCCAGCGGCCGCGCCTTCAGCGCCAATGCCGACGAAACCATCCTGACTGCGGCCATCCGCAGCGGTGTGGGCCTGCCCTATGGCTGCAAGGACGGCGCCTGCGGCTCGTGCAAATGCAAAAAAATCAGCGGCACCGTGCACCATGGCGCACACCAGTCCAAGGCCCTGACGGCCGACGAGGAAGCTGCGGGCTTCGTGCTGACCTGCTGCGCCCATCCCCTGACCGACGTGGTGCTCGAATCGCGCCAGGTCACCGACGAGAGCGCCTACCCCATCAAGAAGATGCCGGTGCGCGTGGCCGCCTTCGAGAAAAAATCGCACGACGTGATGCAGGTGCGCCTGCAGCTGCCCGCGGCCGGCACCTTCCGCTACCACGCGGGGCAATACATCGAGTTCATTTTGCAAGATGGCTCGCGCCGGGCCTATTCCATGGCCAACGCCCCCCACACGCAGACCGAGGCGCCGGGGCTGGAGCTGCATATCCGCCACATGCCAGGCGGCAAATTCACCGACCATGTCTTCGGCGCCATGAAGGAAAAGGAAATCCTGCGCATCGAAGGCCCGTTCGGCAGCTTTTTTCTGCGCGAAGACTCGGACAAGCCCATCGTGCTGCTGGCGTCGGGCACCGGGTTTGCGCCCATCAAGGCAATGATCGAGCATATGCAGTTCAAGGGCATCACGCGCCCCACCACGCTGTACTGGGGCGGCCGCCGGCCGGCCGACTTGTACCTGCACGACTGGGTGCTGGCGCGCGCCGCGCAAATGCCAAACCTCACCTATGTGCCCGTGGTGTCGGACGCCCTGCCCGAAGACGGCTGGACGGGCCGCACCGGCTTTGTGCACCAGGCCGTGCTGCAGGATTTTGCCGACCTCTCGGGCCACCAGGTATATGCGTGCGGTGCGCCCATCATGGTGGAATCGGCACGGGCTGCCTACAGCGCCGAGCGCGGCCTGCCGCCGGAAGAGTTCTTTGCCGACTCTTTCACCTCCGAGGCCGACAAGCACGGCTGAGAGGCTGAGCCCATCAAAGTTCGCACGATACCGTGCCGCAGTGATCCTAGGATGATTTTGGCGCCCGCTAAAGCGCCCAGCCGGCGCCCTGCACCCGGTCGATGCGCTGCGCCGCCACGGCCGCCAACTGCTGCGCCGGCACCAGCTCGGGTGCCAGTTCGGCCAGGGGACGCAACGCAAACGCGCGTTCATGCAGCCGGGGGTGCGGCACGATGAGCGTGGGGGTGCAGATCACCTGATCGCCAAACAGCAGGATGTCCAGGTCGATTGTGCGCGGGGCGTTGCGGTAGGGCCGCTCGCGCCCGCCCGCCTGCTCGATCGCCTGCAGCTGCGCCAGCAAGGCGTGGGGCGCCAGGGTGGTGCACAACTGCACCACGGCGTTCAGATAGTCGGGCCCGCCCGCCTCCACGGGCGCGCTGCCATACAGGGATGAAACGCGCTGCACGCATATGCCCGGCAAGGCGCCCATGGCCGACAGCGCGGTGCGCAAGGCGGCCTGGCGATCACCGAGGTTGGCCCCCAGGCCGATCCAGGCAGACACAGCCGCCGGGCCCAAAAGTGAAACGGGGGCCACAGGGGTGGTCTCACCCTGCATCCAAAACCTCCGCTTATTCGCCAGCGGCTGCGGAGGCAGCGCCTTCGCCACTGCCACCACCGGGCTTGCGACGGCGGCGGCGGCGCTTCTTGGGCGCCTCGCCATCGGCCAGCGGGGCAGCAGCGTCGTCGGGCAAAGCTGCCGTGCCGGCCGCTGTGTCACGGGGTGCAGCCCCTGCAGCGGGTGCCGCGCGCGGCACCCGCTTGACCACGGGCTGGGCTTTCTGGCGCGCCTTCTGCTCTTCGCGCGCCTGGTCCATGAGGTCGTCACGGCGCTCATCGCTGGCGCTCTGGAAGTCCTGCCACCATTCGGCCAGGGCTTCATCGACTTCGCCCACATCGGCGCGCAAGCGCAAGAAGTCGAATCCGGCGCGAAAACGCAACTGGTCAACCATGCCAAAGGGCCCGCTGCCCACGCGCTTTTCAAAGCGCGGCTGCATCACCCAGATCTCGCGCATGTCGGCGGCCAGCTTGCCGCGGCCCGACACGTCGCCAATGCGTTTGTCGAACACGTCATCAATTGCGTCCTGCAGCGCTGGCAGCGGGTGCTGGCGCTGGTTCTGGCGCTCCATCCAGCCCTTGTGCACGTCGTCCCACAGCACGCAGGCCAGCAAAAAGCTGGGGGCCACGGGCTTGCCTTCGCCAACGCGGCGATCGGTGTCGGTGAGGGCGGCCTTCACGAAGGGCGTGTCGGCGCGCTGCACCACCACGTCCAGCAGCGGGTAAATGCCGGTGGCCATGCCCAGCTTCTTGAGTTGCTCGATGGTGGCAATGGCATGCCCCGTCTGCAGCAGCTTGAGCATTTCGTCAAACATGCGGCTTTGCGGCACCTCGGCCAGCAGGGCCTGCGACTGCACCAGGGGCGCAGCGGTCTTGGCGTCGATGGTGAAGCCCAGGGCGCCGAGCTTGGCCGCAAAACGCACGGCGCGGATGATGCGCACCGGGTCTTCGCGGTAGCGCGTGGCCGGGTCGCCGATCATGCGCAGCGTCTTTTTCCTGGCGTCCTGCAGGCCCTTGTGGTAGTCCACCACGATCTGGCTCACCGGGTCGTAGTACATGGCGTTGATGGTGAAGTCGCGGCGCGTGGCGTCTTCGTCCTGCGGGCCCCAGACGTTGTCGCGCAATACGCGGCCACTGGCGTCCACGGCATGCTGCATGCCCGACAGCTCGGCCTTGCTGGTCTTTTCGTTGCCCGCCACCTGGCCGGCGGCGGCGTTGTCCAGGTAGGCGCGGAAGGTGGAGACCTCGATCACCTCGTGCTCGCGCCCCCGGCCATGCACCACATGCACGATGCGAAAGCGCTTGCCGATGATGAAGGCGCGGCGAAACAGCCCCTTGACCTGCTCGGGCGTGGCGTTGGTGGCCACGTCGAAATCCTTGGGGCGCAGGCCCAGCAGCAGGTCGCGCACCGCGCCGCCCACGATGTAGGCCTCGAAGCCCGCGTCTTTCAGCGTGTGCACGACTTCGGCCGCGCGCCGGTCCACCAGATCGGGGTTGATGCCGTGAACCGATGCGGGCACCTCTTCGCGCTTGCCGAAATGCGGCTTGCCGCCCGAGGTGCCGGGCGTCGATTTGCCCAGCAGTTTGTCGATGAACTTTTTGATCATGGGTGTGCAGTAAACAGACCTGATTAGCAACATATCTCAGATAAACCCGTTCGCCCTGCGCTTGGCCTGTCCTGAGCCTGTCGAAGGGTCGAAGGGCCGCATCCAAGCAGTGCCCCGGCTTCGACAGGCTCAGCCCGAACGGATGGGAAAGGTATCTGAGACAAGCTGCGAATCAAGTAAACAAATGGAGCGGCGCAAACATGCGGTCAATGTGCGGTCAATGTGCCGTGTCAGGACGCGGCATCCCGCGCGGGGGCGGGCTGCGCGTTCTGGCTTGTGCCGGCCGGGAACAGGTCCAGTATGCGCCAGCCGCGCTCTTGCGCCAGCGCCCTGAGCCGGGCATCGGGGTTGGTGGCCACCGGGTGGTTGACTTTTTCCAGCAGCGGCACATCGTTCATGGAATCGCTGTAGAAAGTGCTCTCCACATCCCCCCACGAAAGCCGCCGCTGGGCCAGCCATTGTTCCATGCGCCGCACCTTGCCTTCGCGCATGGTGGGAATGCCGTCGATTTCGCCGGTGTACCAGCCTTGCGCATCGCGGGCCAGCTGCATGGCCAGCAACTGCTGCACCCCCAGGGCCTGGGCAATGGGCCGGGTCACGAATTCGTTGGTGGCGGTGATGATCAGCACATCGTCGCCGGCCTGCTGGTGCTGGCGCAGCAGATCGCGCGCCTGCGGCTGGATGGCCGGTTCGATCACTTCGCGCATGAACTGCGCATGGGCGGCAGCGGCGGCCTCGGGCCCGCGCTGGCGCAAGGCCGCGGTGGCAAAACGCACATAGTCGTGCACATCGAGCGTGCCGGCCTGGTAATGCGCATAAAACTCGTCGTTGCGGCGCGCAAACTCCACGGGGTCGTTCCAGCCGATGCGGATGGTGAACTCGCCCCACTCGTAGTCGGAGTCGATGGGCAGCAGCGTGTGGTCCAGGTCAAACAGCGTCAGCCGGGGGCGATTGAGCGGGATATCAGTAGTCATTTATTGTGTTGTGAGGCGCGCGCAGCCGATGAAACTGACGCTTTCTGAGGCCAGCGGCCGCCGCGCAAGGGCCGCCCGCCGCGAAGGCGGCGCTTCGCTTGCGTGCGCCGAGAGCGTCCCCCCTGCCGAATCGCGCAGCGATTCAAGAGAGGGGGGAAGGCGCCGAAGGCGACACAGGGGGGTGCTCATCATTCCGATTCCAGCATGGCCTTGAGCAGCGGGATGGTGATGGCACGCTGGGTGCGTAGCGCATAGGCATCGAGCTGGTCGAGCAGTTGCATGAGACTGCCCAGGTCGCGCGAGAAGCGGTTGAGCATGAAGTCCATCACCCCGTCGCCCAAAAACACGCCCCGGGCATCGGCCTCCTGGCGCAGCACCGCGCGGCGGGCGGTTTCGTCGAGCAACTGCAGCTGGAACACATGGCCCCAGCCCAGGCGGCTGCGCAGGTCGTCGCGCAGCGGCAGGTCGGCCGGTGGCAGCTTGCCGGCCGCCAGCACCCCGCGCGGCGTGCCGCTGGCCGGGCTGATGGCGTTCACGAACCAGTTGAAGGCCATGGCCTGCTGGGCGGTGCTGTACAGGTGCACATCGTCCAGGATCACGGCAGTCCAGCGCTCGTCAAACTCTGCGGGCGCCGCCACCGAGGCATCGAGCCAGCCCACGCTGGCGCCCTGGTCGCACAAGGCCTGGTGCACCGCCTTGAGCAGATGGGTCTTGCCGCTGCCCGCCTCGCCCCACAGGTAGGTGGGAACCGGCGAACGGGAGCCCGGCTGGCTGCCCTCCCCCACCCACAGCCGCAGGTGCTGCAGCGCGGCCTCGTTGGGGCCGGCAAAGAAACGCGCCAGGGTGGGCCCCGCCGCCAGGCCAATGTCCAGCGCCAGCTGCTTCATGGCTGCAGCCCGCTGGCACAACGGCCGGCGCAGGGATGGATGACAGGAAACAGCATGGGCTTGAAAGGCAAAACGGAGCGGCAAGTAAGAGGGGAAAGGACGGCGTGCGGTGCACAACCCGTAAAATCTGTGCAAATTTTAGTCTGCCGCGCACGCTGGTCCGTGCCATCCCCGCCATGAGCTCCTCTGCTTCCATCCCCACCCCCCTGTCCTACAAAGACGCTGGCGTTGACATTGACGCGGGCGACGCCCTGGTCGAGCGCATCAAGCCGCTGGCCAAAAAGACCATGCGCGAGGGCGTTCTGGCCGGCATTGGCGGCTTTGGCGCGCTGTTTGAATTGCCCAAGCGCTACCAGGAGCCCGTGCTGGTCAGTGGCACCGACGGCGTGGGCACCAAGCTCAAGCTGGCGTTTGAATGGAACATGCATGACACCGTGGGCATCGACCTGGTGGCCATGAGCGTGAACGACGTGCTGGTGCAGGGTGCCGAGCCGCTGTTCTTCCTCGACTATTTTGCCTGCGGCAAGCTCGACGTGGACACCGCCGCCGCCGTGGTGGGCGGCATCGCCCGTGGCTGCGAGCTCTCGGGCTGCGCGCTGATTGGCGGCGAAACCGCCGAGATGCCCGGCATGTACCCCGCCGGCGAATACGACCTGGCCGGCTTTGCCGTGGGCGCCGTCGAAAAGTCCAAAATTCTCACAGGCAAGGATGTGCAGCCCGGCGACATGGTGCTGGGCCTGGCGTCAAGCGGCGTGCATTCCAACGGTTTCAGCCTGGTGCGCAAATGCATCGAGCGCGCCGAGGCAGCAGGCACCATGCCCGCCACGCTGGACGGCAAGCCCTTCAGGCAGGCCATCATGGAACCCACGCGCCTGTACGTGAAGAACCTGCTGGCCGCGCTGGCGCAGCACCCGCATTCCGGGGATGCCGCCTCGCCCGGCGGCATCAAGGCCCTGGCCCACATCACCGGTGGCGGCCTGCTGGAAAACATTCCCCGCGTGCTGCCCGAAGGCACGGCCGCCCACCTGCAAAAGGGCAGTTGGCCGCAGACCGAGCTGTTCGCCTGGCTGCAGAAAACGGCGGGCATCGACGACATCGAGATGAACCGCACCTTCAACAACGGCATCGGCATGGTGGTGGTGGTGGATGCCGCTGCTGCCTGCGCCACGGCCGCCACGCTGCGCGCCGCGGGCGAGCAGGTGTATGCCATTGGCACGATTGCACCGCGCGGCGAAGGTGCTGCCGTGGTGGTGCGCTAACACCGCACAGGCCCCGATGGCGCCGCGCTCCCGCTCCGACACCACAGCCATTGCGCTGGCGGCACCATCCTCCCGCCCCGTGGCGCGCAGCATCGAGGCCGCCAGCTACCTGCTGATGGCCGCAGCCCTGCTGTTGATCATGTGGCGCGGCCTGCTGCCCGGCCTGCTCTGTGTGTGCCTTGGTTTCCTGCTGACGCGGGCCTTCAGCGGCTGGTTCGCCCGGCTGCGGCGCCCGCCGTCCCATGCCGGCGTGCCGCCGCGCGGTGCCCAGGTGGCTGCCGCTGCGCTGGTCATGCTCAGCCCGCTGGTGCTGCTGACGGTGGGCCTGACCCAGTCGCGCAGCCATGTGGTCGAGCTGCCGCAGCAATACCGCGAGCTGCTGGACTACATGGCGCGCACGGTGCTGGAACTGCGCCTGAAGCTGCCCGCCGACATGGCCGTGTACCTGCCCGAGGGCGCCGCCGAAATCCAGCGCGCCATCGCCAGCTACCTGGGCGCCAAGGCCGGCGCGCTGGCCATGGCGGGGCGTGCCTGGCTGGCGGGCCTGCTGTTTGCCTATGTCGGCCTGCTGATTGGTGCGCTGGCCGCCGTGCGCCCGCCAGCGCTCGCGCGCGGCCCCCTGGCGCAGCAACTGGCGCTGCGCATCACCCGTTTTGGCGAGGCCTTCCGGCAAATCGTGGCGGCGCAGTTCTGGATCGCGGCCTTCAACACCCTGCTCACCGCCCTGTTCCTGCTGCTCGTGCTGCCCTACTGGGGCCTGCGCCTGCCCTACGCGCCGGTGCTCATCACCTTCACCTTCGTGGCCGGGCTGGTGCCCATCGTGGGCAATCTGGTGTGCAACACGGTCATCACCATCGTGGGGCTGTCGGTGTCGCCCATGGCGGCCGCCGCCTGCCTGGGTTTCCTGGTCCTCATCCACAAGGCCGAATATGTGATCAATGCCAAGGTGGTGGGCAGCCGCACGCAGATGGGGGTGTGGGAGCTGCTCAGCGTGATGTTTGTGGCCGAGGCCGTTTTTGGCCCGGCGGGGCTGGTGGCTGCGCCGCTGTTTTACGCCTACCTCAAGAAAGAACTGGTGGCGGCGCGGCTGGTGTAGCCCTCGCCCGCCGTTCAGGGGCTTGGGCTCCCCGCCGCAGCGAACGGCTGGCGCGCACTGCACCGGTTTGCTGCTGGGTGTGGTGCAGCACAGATATTAAGCAAAAATGATCCTAAAAACGGCAGTTGGATGCGCCCGCCGGTGCCGTGATCGGGGTGCC
>WOZN01000391.1 GCA_011620245.1 Acidovorax sp. | reverse complement strand
CAAGCCTTGAAGGCCGATGCGAATCGGCCCAAGAATGAGCGGCGAACGGCCAAGGTGTTGATTTCCACCGAATTCTGACCCACCGTTTCCATCCAATATTGACCCACCCTGGATAGAGCCTTGGGGGGGCTCACGGTGTGGATAACTTCTTGGTTTTGGACTCCTTCTTGATGGGTTGAGCGGAGCTGTTCTTGAACCGGTAGCTGTCGTTGCCGGTCTCAAGGATATGACAGTGATGCGTGAGTCGGTCCAGCAGCGCGGTGGTCATCTTGGCATCGCCGAACACGCTGGCCCATTCGCTGAAGCTCAGGTTTGTCGTGATGACCACGCTGGTGCGCTCGTAGAGCTTGCTGAGCAGGTGGAACAGCAAGGCGCCACCCGTTGCACTGAAGGGCAGATAGCCCAACTCGTCGAGCACCACCATGTCCATGTGGGCCAAGCGGTGGGCCATCTGTCCGGTTTTGTTGCAGACCTTCTCTTGCTCGAGCATGTTGACCAGCTCGACCGTGGAGAAGAAACGCACCCGGCGCCGATGGTGTTCGACAGCCTGCACCCCGATGGCGCTGGCCAAGTGGGTCTTGCCGGTGCCCGGACCGCCGACCAGCACCACGTTCTCAGCCCTGTCCATGAACTCGCAGCGGTGCAGCTGACGCACCAGGGCTTCGTTGACCTCACTGTTGCTGAAGTCGAAGCCTGCCAGGTCCCGGTAGGCCGGCAGCTTGGCCTGCTTGAGCTGGTAGGCCACGGCCCGCACCTCGCGCTCGGCCGTCTCGGCTTTGAGTAACTGCGAGAGCATCGGCTGAGCCGCTTCAAAGGCCGGCGCACCTTGCTCGGCCAATTCGGAGACGGCTTGCGCCATGCCGAACATTTTGAGTTCGCGCAGCATGATGACGATGGCTCCAATGGCGGGGTCATGACGCATGGCGCACCTTCCTCTCCGACGCACGCAGGTCGTCATAGCGGTTCACGTTGGCCAGCGGTTCACGAACGAGGCGCAGCGCCTGCGGAGCAGTCACCGGGGGTGGTGGCGCCTTGCTGTCGAGCAGCCGGTGCAGCACATTGAGCACGTGCATCTTGGTCGGCACACCTGCCTCCAGGGCCAGCTCAACGGCGGTCAGCACCGCCTGCTCGTCGTGGTGCAGCACCAAAGCCAACACCTCGACCATCTCGCGGTCGCCACCGGGCTGCTTGAGCAGAGCCGCCTGCAGTTGCCGCAAGGCCGCTGGCAGTTCGGCGAACGGGGCGCCGTTGCGCAGCGCTCCTGGCTTGCGTTGCAGCACGGCAAGGTAATGGCGCCAGTCGTAGACGGTGTGGCCTGCGCTGTCGTGGCGGCGGTCGATGACGCGCGGATGTTCGCAGAGCAATTGGCCCTCGGCCGCCACCACAATCCGCTCGGCATAGACACGCAGGCTCACTGGTCGGTTGGCGTACGAGGCAGGCACGCTGTAGCGAACGCGCTCGAAGGTCACCAGGCACGTGGGCGAGACGCGCTTGGTGTGCTCAACAAAGCCATCGAAAGGACGCGGCAGCGGCATCAGCAGCGCCCGCTCCTGCGCCCAGATGTCGGCGATGGTGCCCGGCAGCTTGCCGTGGTCAATCTCGTGCCACAGGGCCGTGCAACGCGCCTCCAGCCAGTCGTTCAAGGCCGCCAGCGTGGCGAAGGCCGGCACGTGCTGCCAGAGCCGGTGGCGCGCATCGCGCACATTCTTCTCGACTTGCCCCTTCTCCCAGCCAGAGGCCGGGTTGCAGAACTCCGCCTCGAACAGGAAGTGGCTGACCATGGCGCCAAAGCGCGCGTTCACATCGCGCTCCTTGCCACGGCGTACCTTATCGACGGCGGTCTTCATGTTGTCGTAGATGCCGCGCCTGGGTACGCCACCGAGCACGCGAAACGCGTGGTTGTGGGCGTCGAACAGCATCTCGTGCGTCTGCAGCAGGTAGGCCCGCACAATGAAAGCGCGGCTATGGCTGAGCTTGGTGTGGGCCACCTGCAGCTTGGTGCGTTCGCCGCCGATGACGGCCCAGTCTTCGCTCCAGTCGAACTGGAACGCCTCACCGGCACCGAAAGTCAGGGGCACGAAGGTGCCACGGCCGGTAGTTCGCTCGGCTTCCTGCCGCTTGACCTGCCAAAGACGCGCGAAGGCGGCCACGCGGTTGTACGAGCCGTTGTAGCCCAGCGCGGCCAGGTCGGCGTACATCTGTTTGACCGTGCGCCGCTGTTTGCGCGATTTGCCGGCCTCGGTCTTGAGCCAGCCTGCCAATTTGTCTGCGAACGGGTCGAGCTTGCTGGGGCTCACGCGCTTGGCATAGCGCGGCTCGACCGTATCGGCCCGAAGGTACTTCTTGATGGTGTTGCGAGACAGCCCGGTGCGCCGCGCTATCTCGCGAAGGGACAGATGCTCTCGCAATGCCCAACGCCTGATGACACTCAATGTCGCCACGTCAATCACTCCTGTACTCCTGCCACTAAAAGCAGCAGGTTAGGGTTCTTACGTGGGTCAGATTTGGATGGAAATCACCCTTGAAGGTGGGTCAGTTCTGGATGGAAATCAACA
>WOZN01000183.1 GCA_011620245.1 Acidovorax sp. | reverse complement strand
TCCAGGACGCCGTGACCGCGCTGGTCCACGGCACCGGCGGCACGCTCTCCAGCGGTGCCACTTGCATTCTCTCCAACCGGTGAACACCATGTACGACAAACCCCTGCCCGTCATCGATGGCGAGAGCCGCCCCTATTGGGACGCCCTGAAACAGCACCGCCTGACAATCAAGCGCTGCCACGACTGCGGCAAGCACCATTTCTATCCGCGCGCCCTTTGCCCGCACTGCCATTCCGACGCCGTCGAATGGGTCGATGCGCGCGGCACCGGCACCATCTACAGCTACACCATCGCGCGCCGGCCGGCCGGTCCGGCCTTCAAGGCCGACACCCCCTACGTGGTGGCGGTGATCGACCTCGACGAAGGCGCGCGCATGATGACCAACATCGTCACCGACGATGTGGAGGCTGTGCGCATAGGCCAGCGTGTGACGGTGCAGTACGACGACGTGACCGACGAGGTCACGCTGCCGAAGTTCCGGCTGTTGTAGCGCCGAGGTTTCCCGCATGGACTTCACCATCGAACCCGATACCGTGGCGATTGCCGAGGCGGTGCTGCGCTTCGTGGAGCGCGAAGTGCTGCCGCTGCAGCAGCGCCACCACGACCTGCTGGGCAGCGAGCGCAGCTTGTTCGACGCCAGCGGCCGTTATGTGCCCGAGGTGCTGGCGCTGCGCCAGC
Organism: Acidovorax sp.; assembly: GCA_011620245.1. Taxonomy (GTDB): domain Bacteria; phylum Pseudomonadota; class Gammaproteobacteria; order Burkholderiales; family Burkholderiaceae_C; genus Acidovorax. The sequence continues at coordinate 1,879 of WOZN01000183.1, read as the reverse complement.
AGGTGCGCAAGCGCTCGGCCGAGCTGGGTTTTTACACCCTGTTCGGCGACGAAAAACTGGGCGGCGGCGGGCAGGGCGCGCAGGTCATGGCCCATGTGCAGGAGATGCTCAACCACCGCGTGGGTCCGGCCCAGCCGCTGGTGCAGACGGTGGTGCTGCCCTCGCCCTTCACCAACGGTCTGTCGCCGGTGCTGCGGCACCTGAAGCCGGACATCTTCGCGCAATACCGCGACGGCATCGCCAGCGGCGACAAGACCCTGTGCTTTGGTTTGAGCGAGCCCGATGCGGGCTCCGATGTATTCGGCATGCGAACCCGCGCCGTGCGCGACGGTGACGAATGGGTGCTCACCGGCACCAAGCAGTGGATCACCAACTCGCCCTATGCCGATTACGCCATGGTGTTCGCGCTGACCGACCCCGAAGCTGCGGCGCGCCACAAGGGTGGCGTCACCGGTTTCTTCGTCGACACGCGCGCGTCCGGTTTTTCCGTGCCGCGCATCATCAACACCATGGGCCACCTGGGCGGCGACACCGGCGTCATCGTGCTTGACGGCGTGCGCGTGCGCGACGACCACCGGCTCGGCGATGTCGGGCGCGGGCTGGCGGTGGCCATGGACGGCGTCAACGCCGGGCGCATGGGCATGGCGGCATCCTGCCTGGGCCTGGCCCGCTGGGCGCTGGACCAGGCGGTGGACTACGCCAAGGTGCGAAAAACCTTTGGCGTGCCCATTGCCGAGCACCAGGCCATCCAGCTCATGCTGGCCGACAGCGCGATGGACATCTACGCCGCCAAAACCATGATCCAGAACTGCGCCTGGCGCCTGGACAGCGGCCGCGCCGCCACCGCGCAGGTCAGCATGGTCAAGGCATTTTCGACCGAGATGCTGGGGCGCGTGATGGACCGCAGCATCCAGATTCACGGCGGCATGGGCCTGACCAACGAGTTGCGCCTGGAAGAAGGCTACCGCTTCGCCCGCGTGATGCGCATCCCCGACGGCACGGGCGAAATCCAGCGCCGCACCATCGCACGCCAACTGCTTGCCGGACAGGCCGACCTGTAGGCTGCGCTGTTCCTCGTCCTTGAATCCGCCCATGATGAAGGAGCCCGAAATGAAGGAACATGAACTGTTTGCAGGGGGCCATCGGCTGGCCGCCACCACCTGGGGTGATGTGGGCCACGGGCAACCGACCATCGTGATGATGCACGGCGGACTCGACTGCATCACCACCTGGAAAGACCTGCCCCAGGTGTTGGCCGAAGTCAGCGGCTGGCCGGTGCTGGCCTATGACCGGTATGGTTATGGGCGATCCGAGCGTCTGGTGGGTGGGCGCGAGCCCAGCTACCGGCGTGAAGAGGCGGGGCCGGTGCTTGGCGAGGTGTTGCGCCACTTTGGAATCCACAAGGCCTTGATGTTCGGCCACAGTGATGGCGGCGCCATGTCGGTACTGGCTGCGGCGGCGCATCCTGAGCTGGTATGCGGCGTTCTTGCCTGCTCGCCCACCATGGCGGTGGATCAGTTCATGGTGGATGCCATGGCCGGCGCGCGGCGCGCATTCGAGCAAGACGGCTTGCGCGAAAAGCTTCGGCGCCACCATGGCGACAACACCGACGCCATGTTCTGGGGCTGGTACGAGCCCTGGGCCAGCCCGCAGGCGCTGCAATGGGACATGAGCGCCGAGCTTGCCGCCGTGCGTTGTCCGGTCTCCGTGTTGTTCGGCAATGACGATGAATATGGCTGGAGACCCAGCGCGATGGCCTTGTTTCGCCACGGCCTGATGCCGCTTGAAGTGACGGCGCTGCCTGGAGTCGGCCACCATCCGCAGCAGCGTGCGCGTGGGGAGACCATGGACATGTTGCAGCGCTTGCTTCACCGTATGA
>WOZN01000176.1 GCA_011620245.1 Acidovorax sp. | reverse complement strand
GCCATCCAGCGTTGATTTCATGCGGCCTGGCAAGGGACGCAAAGCGGTCAACTGCTGTTTCTGGGTTGAAACCGCGCAGGTCATGGAAGAACTGGTGGACATGGCCAGAAAATTCCGCGAAGCCGCCAGCCGGGGCGAGTTGCTGGGCCTGACCGAAGACGAGGTGCGCTTTTACGACGCCCTGGCCACCAACGAGTCGGCTGTCAGGGAGCTGACCGACCAAACCCTCAAGAAGATTGCCCACGAGCTGACCGAAAACCTGCGCCAGAATCTGACGGTGGACTGGTCCGGGCGCGAGAGCGTGCGGGCCAAGCTGCGGCTGATGGTCAAGCGCGTCTTGCGCAAGAACAACTACCCGCCTGACTTGCAGGAAGCTGCTGTGGAACTGATCCTGCAGCAGGCGCAGGTGTTCAGCGAGGATTGGGGCGGGTGAGGGCTGAATGTGGTCCCCTCGACAGGAATCGAACCTGTATCTAGCGCTTAGGAGGCACTCGTTCTATCCATTGAACTACGAGGAGGCAGCCGGCGATTGTAGATGCTGGGCAGCGCCTTTGCCACTGCAGTGGAATCAGTCGTAGCGCACGGTGTAGATGATGTCCACGGCGCTCTTCTCGCCCGTCTGGCCGCGCAGCGTGAGGCGGCGCGAGAGGTCGTAGAGGATGTAGAGCGTGCCTAGCGTGCCCGACAAGCTGCGCTCGTAGGTCATATACATGTCTTTGGACAGGCGCTTGCCGAAGGTGAGCGCGGCGCTGGTGGCGTCTTCGCCCGCGCCGGGGCCGTTGAAGCCGATTTCATCAAACCCCAGGCGGCTGGCCACCTGGGCGGTGGGGTTGATGCCGCTGCGGCCCAGCAGGGTCAGGGCGGCCTGCTGCAGCATGGCGGCTTCGGCGCCGCCGTTGGCCGCATCGCGGCCCAGCACCACCCACGAGAGTTTTTCGGCGTCGGGCAGTTCGGGGTCGGAATACAGCCGCACGCGGGGCGCCCGCGCCGAGCCGGTGACCTGCACGCCCGCGCGCACGCTGATGTTGGGGCGCAGCGCGAGAATGTCGAGCGCGGGGTTGTCGTAGGGGCCGTTAAAGCGGATCAGGCCTGTTTCCACGTCCAGTATCTGGCCCCAGGCGCGGTAGCGGCCTGCGTCGGTGCGTATTTCGCCCGTGACGCGGGGCGGGGCGCCGGGCATGGTGCTGCTGCGGATGTCCAGCTCGCCGGTCAGGCGCGTGGTGATGCCCTGGCCCTGCAGTGCAAAGTCGTGACCCAGGTTGAAGATGATGGCAATGGCGGGTGGCTTGGCGGTTTCGGCCTGCGCTGTTTTCTGGTTGGCGCGGGCGGCCGCCTGGGCTTTGGCCTGGGCTTCGCGGTCTTTGGCGGCCGAGCGCACCACCACGTCCGCGCCCAGGCTGGGGGCCGATTCGTCGGGCAGGATGATGGTGGCGCGGTCGGTGGTGAGTTTGCCGCGCAGGCTGAACTGGCCTTGCTGCAGTTGTGCCTGCACCTGGCCGGACACGCTGACCTGGCGGTCGGGGCGCACCAGCACCTGCAGCGCCCGGGCCTCGGCGGTGATATCCATGGCAATGCCCGACAGGCCGGCCCCGGGCTCTTCCCAGGTGAGTCGGCCCGAGCCGGTGAGGGTGCCGCCGTCTTGCGGCGCGGGCGTGCGGTTGCCGCTGAAGCCCGCAATGCGCGCGTTGCTGCCGCGCCCGCCTTGGAGGCTGAATTCGGTCAGCTCGAGCTGGTTGCCCCGCAGGGTGGCGCGCAACTGGCCGTTCTGCAGGTCCACCCCGTCAATGATGGAGCGCATGGCCAGGCCATCGGCGCCCAGCGTGCCGGCCCAGCGGGGGGCGTTGCGCGTTCCCGACAGGGTGGCGTTGGCGTCGATTGTGCCGCGCACGCGCCAGCCCGGCGGGGCCAGGGCCGACCACACGCCCACGTCGGGCAGGCGCGCGCGCACAATGGCGGCCAGCGGTGCGTCGGGTGCCCAGGTGGCATCCGCCAACGTTTTGCCCAGCGTGATGCGGGTGCTGGCGCTGGCATCGATCTCGCCAGCGCGCTCGCTGACCCAGAGCAGGCGTGCGCGCAGCGCTTCTCCTTCTGCCTCCAGCGTCAGCTCGGCCTGGCGCACGCCGGCGCGGCTGCCGGGCTGAGGGGCGGTGATGGCGGTGGGGCTGCCCGCGCCGGTGCCCTGGCCAGTGCTTTGCACCACCGTGACGGCGGGGGCTTCGCCCGTGAGGATGCGCAGGTCGCCGCTGGCGCGCCGCAGGCTGGCCTGGGCGCGCAGGGTGGCGCCGGCATCCACGCTCCATTGCCCCTCCAGCACCATGTCGCCGCCCAGGCCCAGGCGGGCCAGTAGCGGCTGTGCCGGTTGGCCGGCCACTGCGGGCGCGCCTTGCAGCCCCAGTACATCCAGCCATGCGAGGGGCAGGCCCAGCAAGCGGCCCTGGCTTTGCAGGCGCGATGCCGTGCCTGGCTCCGACTGGTAGCGCACGGGCTGCCATTGCAGCATCACGCTGCCCGGCAGAGGGCCGGTGATGCGGGCCTGACCAGCCGCCGCCTGCACCGCCACCATGCCAGATGTGCCGGGTGCGGCGGGGGCTGGGCTACCTTGCACCGTCAGGGCCAGGGGCTCGGAGAGCTCCAGGGTCCAGGGGCCGGGGCTGGCGGTGTCTTGGGCCTGCATACGCAATGCGCTCACCTGCGCCTTCCACAGCGCGGCCGACGCCAGCCCCCCGGTTGCGCGGGTGTGCAGCGTGGCCAACAGTTGGTCTGTGCGCATTTGGCCGTCCAGTGCCAGGCTGGCCTGCCGCAGCGAGCCCGACAGTTCTGCCTGCAGCGATTGCAACTGCACAGCGGTCGCCGTAGCTGCGTTGCCTGGCGGCAGGGTCAGATCGATTTGCGGTGCAGTCAACGTGGCCTGCAGCGTGAACGGGGTTTTGTCCGCAGGCGGCGCCGTGCCCGCGCGGGCGGCCTGCAGCTGCTCTGCCAGGCTTTGCCAGCCGCCCGTCCAGCGGCTGGTCAGCTGCGCCTGGCCCTTGAGCGTTGCGCCTTGCAGGGCCGTGGCCATGCCCGGCAGGCTGGTCAGCCAGCGCTGGGTGCGGTCGGCGTCGGTCCACTGCACCTGCAGCTCTCCGGCGCCGGTGCGGGGGGCCAATGCACCCTTGGCCTGGGCGCTGGCGCCGGGCACCGTGAGCTGCAGTTGTCCTTGGGCAGAGATGGGGTCCAGCGTCACCCGCAAGGCGGTGGCCTCCAGCTGCGCCTGCAGGGCATCGACCAGCAGGCGATCCAGGCGCACGGTACCGCCCCCTTCCTGCGCCTGCCATTGCCCCTTGGCTTGCAGGGCATTGATGCGCAGCGCAGCGGTGCGCGGCGTGCGGGTCTGGCCCGCCTGGATGTCGGCCGAAAAAGCGATGCTGCCGCTGCCCTGGGTTTGCGCCACCACGTTACCGGACAAGGGCGCCGCCGCCAGTGCCGAGTGCAATGCCTCGGGGGGCAGGTTGCGCAACTGGGCCTGCCCGTCGATGGCGCCTGTGGCGGGCGTGTACTGGCCTTGCAGCGTGGCTGTGCCCTGGCCCACGCTGGCCGTGGCACCGGGAATGCTCCAGCGCGTGCCATCCCAGGTGGCGCTGGCGGTCAGGGCGGTGAGCGGCAGGCGCGATTGGTCCCAGGGGCCCGCCAGTTCGTTGTGGATTTGCGCCTGCACGGCCCAGCCCGCAGCAGCTGGCACCACCGTGGGGCCAGCCTGCAGCGTACCGTGCAGCAGCGTGGCGGGTGCCTGGGGCCACAGCGTGGCCAGGTTGACGGCGCGCAGCGTGGCGCGGGCATGCTGCACGGGCTGGGGCGCCCAGGGCGCCAGCGTGGCTTGCAGGTCGGCCTGCATGGCATCGGGCACGGAAGCGGAGGTGGACGGGGCGCGCTGCTGGACGGGCGCAGGCGTCGTCTCCGGTGCGGCATGCGGTCTGGGCGCCGCAGGCTTGGCTGATTCGGTGGTTGGGGCGGTTGGTACAAGGGGGCGCAGGCTGGCATCCAGCTGCAATTGCGCCGCCGCCGTGGACAGGGTGCCCTTGAGCGTGGCATGGGCCTGCACCTGCACGCTGGCGCTGCTGCCGGGCACGGCCTGGTGCACGCTGCCGTCCACCGTGGCATCGAGCGCCATGGGGGCCTGGGCGCCCAAGGTGGCGCGGGCGGTGTACCGGCCCTGGGCCAGTGCCACATTGCCAATGGTCAGATGGTGCTGGCGCCCGTCAAAGCGGTAGTCGCCCACCAGCCCCAGGGCCTGCACGGCTGGAATGCCGGCCCATTGCAGGCAGTCAATGCGAAAGGGCAGGCCGATCTGCAGCGGCAGCACCAGCGTGTCGGGCGGGGTCGGGGGTTCGGTGCTGGGCGGGCCCAGCGGGGTGATCGTCACATTGGCGGCATGCACCTCGCCCAGCTCCAGGCGGCGCTGCAGCAAGGGCGCAAGCTGCCAGTTCACGCGGGCATCGCTGACTTCCACGCGCAGGGTGGGGCTGCTCCAGCGCAGCCAGCCAATGCGGCCACCGCTGCGCAGCGATCCGCTCACCTCGCGGCTGTCCAGCGTCTGGCCCGCGGGCAGGTACTGGCCTGCGCGTGCCAGCAGGGTGGCCAGCGAGTTGTCGCGGCCCGACCACCACCAGGCCAGCGTGCCCGCTGCCAGCACCAGGGCGCACAGGCACACCAGCAGCCAGCCCGTGAACCGCAGCGCCCGGTGCGCCCACAGGCCCCGCTGGCCCCGCTGGCCCCGCGCTGGGGCGTTGGCTGGCGTGGCGCCGCCCGCAGAAAAATCTGCCTCGGATGCGCGATGGGTGGGCGTTTTGCGGCGCATCAGAAGCTGAACCCCAGGCGCAAATGCAGCCGCAGTTGTTTCGCCCGCACGCCGTAGGCCAGGTCGGCCTGCAGCGGGCCTACCGGGCTGCGCCAGCGCACGCCGGCGCCCACGCCGACGCGGGGGTCCAGGTCGCCCACGCGGTCGGCCACGGCGCCGGCATCGACAAACAATGCGCTTTCCCAGTCAGTCATGGCGCCGTTGTAAACGATGGGGCGTTGCCATTCCACGCTGGCCAGGCCCAGATAGCGGCCGCCGTAGAGCAGGTTGTTTTCGGTGCGGGCACCGATGGCGCGGTAGCCATAGCCGCGCACGGTGGTATCGCCGCCGGTCAGAAAGAGCTGCGTTACCGGAATCTGCGCCGCCTGGCGCGCCAGCACGGCGCCAGCTTCGGCCCGCAGGGCGATGCGGGCATTGCGCGCGCCGCCGGTCTCGGCCCGCACGCGGCCCGCCGCTATGAACGATTGCCAGCGCAGCAACGTGCGCGCAAAAGGGGTGCGGTCGGGGTTGAGCGTGGTGCCCGCGCCCAGTTCCACTGCCATTCCATGCCCGCGCGTGGGCGCCACGGTGCTGTTGAAATAGCGGCCCGTCCAGCCGTAGTTCACGCTCAGTGCCGTGCCCGAGGGTGGAGCGTCCAGGCCCTGGCTGTTGGCGTAGTCGTATTGCAGAAAATAGTTGCGGTCGATGCGGGCGCTGCTCTTGCTGCGGCCGGATCGCAGGCGCGCGCTGTTGACCTGGTAGTCGCCTATGCTTTCACGCTTGGCCTGTGCCGAGACAAACCAGCGCCAATTGCTCTCGTCGGGCAGATCGGTCCATTCGGTGCCTGCCAGCTTGGTTTCGCCGTCCAGCAGCAGCTTGCTGACCGAGCGCCAGCCAATGCCGGGCAACTGGTTGTGGATATGGTCCATGGAAAGGCGCGGGCCGCTGTCGGTGGACAGGCCGGCGCCAAACACCAGCTTTTGCAGCCGCGCCTCGCGCACCTGCGCCACCACGGGGGCGGCTTGCGGGTCGCTGCCTTCGGTGTCGAGCGTGAGGAACACGGCATCGTAATAACCGCTGTTGGCCAGGCGCAACTGCGCATCCAGCAATTGGGCCTCGTCATAGAAGGCGCCGGTGGGCAGGCGGGCCAGGCGCCGCGCGCCATCGGGGTCGTAGCGTTCGCTGCCCTGCACCTGAAGGGGGCCGAAGCGGTAGGCAGGGCCGGTGTCGTAATGCACGCTCAGCGCCGCCTCGTGGGTGTCGGCATCCACCTCGGCCCGGCTTTGCACAATGCGGGCCGTGGGGTAGCGCCGCACCTGCAGCCGGCGCAGGCCATCGTTCTTGGCGCTGTCCCAGGCCGACTGGGTGAAGGGCTGCCCGGGCTGCAGCGACCAGTTGCGCTGCACCCGTTCCTGCCGGCGTGCACGGCCTTCGGTGTCCTCGTCGGTGCGCTCATCCACGGTGATGCGGGTGCTGGCAATGCGGGTTTGCGGGCCGGGCTCGACCACCACCACCACGGCGCGCAAGGCGGCGCTGCTGCCCGGGGTGTTGGTCACCAGCACCGTGATGGTAGGGGCAAAGTAGCCCAGGGTGCCCAGCAGTTCGCGCGCGTTGGCGTCGGCGTCGGCCAGCAGGCGCTGCAACTCGCCGTCCTGCAGATCGGGCAATGTGCGGAAACGCTGCAGTTCCAGATGGCGCTCCAATGTCTCGCGCACCCCGTCGGGCGCACGCACTTCAAGCGTGAACGCGGGCAGGGCGGAACTGTCAGTGACCGGGGTGGATGCATCGTCGGCGCCGGCTTTTTTTTCGCCCCGGGGCAGCAGGCTGCAGCCTTGCAAATACACCACGCAGAAAAACAGCAACGCCAACCACCGCGCTGGCGTTGGGGGGGCGATGGGCATGCGCCTATTTTGACAGCAGCCGCATGGTCTCTTCGAGCCCCTTGAGTGACAAAGGGTACATGCGGTTACCCACCAGTTGCTCGATGATGCCGATGCTCTGGCGGTACTGCCACACGCCCTGCGGCTCGGGGTTGATCCAGGCGAACTTGGGGAAAGCGTGCGTGAGGCGCTGGAGCCACTCGGCGCCAGCTTCTTTGTTGTTGTATTCCACGCTGCCGCCGGGCTGCAAAATCTCGTAAGGGCTCATGGTGGCGTCGCCCACGAAGATCAGCTTGTAGTCCTTGTTGTACTTGCGGATGATGTCCCAGGTGGGAAATTTTTCGGCAAAGCGGCGGCGGTTGTTCTTCCACATGAAGTCGTACACGCAGTTGTGGAAGTAGTAGAACTCCAGGTGCTTGAACTCCGTCTTGACGGCGCTGAAAAGCTCTTCCACGCGCTGGATATGCTCGTCCATGGTGCCGCCCACGTCCATGAGCAGCAGCACCTTCACGTTGTTGTGGCGCTCGGGCACCATCTTGATGTCCAGATACCCCGCGTTGGCCGCCGTGCTGCGGATGGTGTCGGGCAGGTCCAGCTCCATCTCATGCCCCTCGCGCGCAAACTTGCGCAGGCGGCGCAGCGCCACCTTGATGTTGCGCGTGCCCAGTTCCTGCTGGTCGTCATAGTCCTTGTAGGCGCGCTGCTCCCACACCTTCACGGCGCTCTTGTTCTTGCTGGCGCCGCCGATGCGGATGCCCTGCGGGTTGTAGCCGCCATGGCCAAAGGGGCTGGTGCCGCCGGTGCCGATCCACTTGTTGCCGCCCTCGTGGCGGCCCTTCTGCTCTTCAAGGCGCTTTTTCAGCGTCTCCATGAGTTCGTCCCAGCCCATCTTCTCGATGGCGGCCTTTTGCTCGGGCGTGAGTTCGTTCTCCAGGATCTTGCGCAGCCAGTCGGCCGGAATCTCCTTGGTGAAGTCGGTCACCATCTCCACGCCCTTGAAATAGGCGGCAAACGCCCGGTCGAACTTGTCGTAGTGTTTCTCGTCCTTGACCAGCACGGTGCGGCCCAGGTGGTAGAAGTCGTCCAGGCTCCAGCCGTCCGCCGACTTGGGCCCCACCACGCCGGCTTGCAGGGCTTCGAGCAGCGTGAGGTATTCCTTGACCGAAACCGGCAGCTTGGCGGCGCGCAGGGTGTAGAAGAAGTCGATCAGCATGATTTTGGCCTCCAGCGCTTATGGGTTGTGCGCATGTAGCTCTAAAAGATATAGCAACTGTGCCTGGGCCTCGGGCCATTCGCCCGAGCGCATGCTGTACATCACTGTATCGCGGATCGTGCCGTCGCGGCGCAGCGCGTGGCCGCGCAGCACGCCGTCCTTCCTGGCGCCCAGGCGTTCGATGGCGCGTTGCGAGGCAAAGTTGTAGTTGTCGGTGCGCCAGCCCACCACATGGCAGCCCAGCGTATCGAAGGCGTGGCCCATCATCAGCAGCTTGGCGGTGCTGTTGACATGGGTGCGCTGCGCGCTTTTGGCATACCAGGTGAAGCCGATCTCCACGCGCTTCAGCGCCGGAACGATGTCGTGGTAGCTTGTGGAGCCCAGCACCTGGCCCGTCACATCATTGACCACGGCAAAGGCAAAGCGGTGGCCCTGCTCGCGCATGGCCAATGCGCTTTCGATATAGGCGCGCGTGCCCTCGGGCTCGGGCACCGAGGTGATGCGCAGCTTCCACAACTCGCCATCGGCAGCCGCGGTGCGCAGCCCTTCTTCATGGGCCAGTGCCAGCGGCTCCAGGCGCACGCCGCGCTCGCGCAGGGTGACGGATTGCACGAATGCCATGCTCATTTCTCTTGTTCGCTGCAGCGTCGTCGGCCCATCTGGCAGCGCCGCGCAGCCTGCAGGCCCAGGCCGCCACCCAGGCCCACCAGCACGATGCCCGCCAGGCTGGCGGTGCCGTAGCCGGTGGCAAAGATGTCGAAACCCAGCAACTGGCCCAACCAGAAGCCCGCCAGCGCGCCGCCCGCAAAGCCCACCGCGTCGGACGCGCCTTCCATCAGCAGTCGTTTGGTGTCAGCCATGCGAAATATCCACTGCTGTGGCCCATGCTGGGAACCGGCCCAGGCGGAATGCGGCGCCCATCGGGGCGCCGCCGGCCGGGTCACTGCGGTGCGCGGGGCTCATCGGTTTCTCTGGTTCATGAACACCAGCTTCTCGAACAGGCTCACGTCCTGCTCGTTCTTGAGCAGCGCACCCACCAGCGGCGGCACGGCCACCTTGTCGTCGGTGCTTTGCAGGGCGGACAGCGGAATATCTTCAGCCACCAGCAGCTTGAGCCAGTCGAGCAGTTCGCTCGTCGATGGCTTCTTCTTGAGGCCCGGCAGGTTGCGCACGTCGTAGAACGTCTTCATCGCCACGCCCAGCAGCTCGCTCTTGAGCGTGGGAAAGTGCACATCCACGATCTGGCGCATGGTGTCGGCTTCAGGGAACTTGATGAAGTGAAAGAAGCAGCGGCGCAAAAACGCGTCGGGCAGTTCTTTTTCGTTGTTCGAGGTGATGAACACCAGCGGGCGGTGTTTGGCTTTGATGAGTTCGCGTGTTTCGTAGCAGTAAAACTCCATGCGGTCGATCTCGCGCAGCAGGTCGTTCGGAAACTCGATGTCGGCCTTGTCGATCTCGTCGATCAGCAGCGCCACGGGATGGTCGGCCATGAAGGCTTGCCACAGCACGCCCTGCACGATGTAGTTGCGGATGTCCTTCACACGCTCGGCGCTGCCCTCGTCATTGAGCTGGCTGTCGCGCAGGCGGCTCACGGCGTCGTATTCATACAGGCCCTGCTGCGCCTTGGTGGTGGACTTGATATGCCACTGCAGCAGCGGCATGTCGAGCGCCTGGGCCACTTCCTCGGCCAGCATGGTCTTGCCGGTGCCGGGCTCTCCTTTGACGAGCAGCGGGCGTTGCAGTGTGATGGCCGCGTTCACGGCGAGCATCAGGTCTTGGGTGGCGACGTAAGTCTGGGAGCCTTGAAATTTCATGGACAAAAAACACCGGATTGTTGATGGATGGGCTTGACAAGCGCTGGCTATAATCGCCGACTGATCAGAGCCCTGAGCTGAACCTTCACACGATTGTGCCCGCAAAATGAACAAGACGTTGACCACGATATTTGCCCTGGCTGTCGCTTCCGTGACGGCGTTGTCCCATGCCCAGGAAGCCAAGGGTGATGTCGAAGCCGGCAAGCAGAAAATTGCGATGTGCGTTGGCTGCCACGGCATTCCGGGCTACCATTCCAGCTTTCCCGAAGTTCACAAGGTGCCCATGATTTCTGGCCAGGGCGGCAAGTACATTGCTGCCGCGCTCACGGCCTACAAGAAGGGCGAGCGCAAGCACCCCACCATGCGCGGCATTGCCGATTCGCTGTCCGAGCAGGACATTGCCGATCTGTCGGCCTATTACGAACAACACGGCAAAACCGGCGCCGAGTTGCCCGCCAAGCCAGGCCGCGAACCCAGCGTGCAAGTGGCCGAGCTGCTGAAAAAGGGTGCCTGTGTGTCTTGTCACGGCAACAATTTCGCCAAACCCATCGACCCGTCCTACCCCAAGATCGCAGGCCAGCATGCCGATTACCTGTTCGTGGCGCTCAAGTCATACAAGGTGGAAAAGAACACCTATATCGGCCGCAGCAACGCCGTCATGGGCGGCACTGCCAAGCAGTTCACCAACAATGAACTCAAGACGCTGGCCGCTTATATCGGCTCGATCGAGGGTGACCTGAAAGTGGTGCCCCAGTCGCGCTTCAAGTAAGCCCGAAACAGCCCCTGCCCTCACCTCCTGCTTGAAGATTCTTGCATGATGCCTTGTTTTTACTGACACAGTAAGACCCGGATAAAGAAGCCGGGGCGCTTCAGCCCCAAGAAAGCAAAGCGGGCCCTTCCCATCGGAGGGGCCCATTTTTTTGGCGTGGCACTCACCCCTGCCGCCAGGGCAGCCCCTGCCGGCGCCAGCCGCCCGTCTTGCCGCGCTGCGCATGGCTATCGGGGTCGCCCTCGAAGCCTTCGAGGATGTTGTAGGCGGTGATGCCCAGTTCGGTGGCGCGCCGCGCAGCGGCAACCGAGCGCACGCCGCTGCGGCACAGCAGCACGGCGCGGCCGCCTTGCGGCACGGCGGCACGCAGCTGGGCATCGAAGTCGGCATTCATCACCATGCCGGGCCATTGCTTCCAGGCCACGGGGATGGCGCCGGGCACCTGCCCCACCCATTCGCGCTCGGCATCGCTGCGCACGTCGATCAGCACGGCCTGCCCGCTCTGCACCCACTGCCAGGCCAATTGGGCCGACACATCGCCCGCATAGCCCTCGGCCGCGCGCGGCGCCTGCAGGGTGGCGCCATCGGCGTCGTGGCGCAGGCCCGATTGCAGGTTGGCCGGCACCGCCTCGTCGATGCGGCGCGGGCGCGGCAGTTGCAGCGACTCCATCAGCGCCACGAACTCGGCCTGGCTGCGGCCGGCCACGCGGGCATTGCCGGCCTTTTCGGCGCCGATGGTGGAATGGCTGCGCCCATGGTAGTCATGGCCGGGCCAGACGGTGGTGTCGTCGGGCAGGGCAAACAGCACGCCGGTGATGCTGCGGTACAGCTCGGCCGCGCTGCCCGACTGGAAATCCGTGCGGCCGCAGCCGTTGATGAGCAAGGTGTCGCCAGTGAAGACATGGCCGCGCCACCGGTACGACATGCTGCCCGCCGTATGGCCCGGCGTGTGCAGCGCACGCAGGGTTTCGCCGCCAAAGGCCAGCGTTTCGCCATCCACCAGTTGCACCGCCGCCGTGCCGATGCCGCAGCCCGCAGGCACCGCCGTGCGCGCGCTGGTGTGCTCGGCCAGGCGGCCGCCGCTGGTGATGTGGTCGGCATGCGCGTGGGTTTCCACGGCCCAGCGCAGCGTGAGGTGCTGCGCTTGCAGCACCGCCAGGTCGCGGTCGAGCTGCTCGTCCACCGGGTCGATGATCAGTGCATCGCGCGTGGCGGGGTCGTGCAGGATGTAGGTGTAGGTGCTGGAAGCAGGGTCGAACAGTTGTATTGGAATCATGGGGGGGGTATCCAGATCATGACTTACGCAAAACAGGCCCAGGCAAGCCGCCTGCCACAAAGGCATGTACCGTTGTGGCATCCTTATTTGCGTAAGTCTTACAGGTGATATATCCAGGCGGACGGTGCCGCCATTTTGCCGCGCACTGCCCTTGCCTTGAGCTCGCTGGCCAACGCATCGGCACGCTCATTCCCACAGCGGGGCCGGCTGCTCGCGCAGGGCGTGGCGCAGCACCGGGTA
>WOZN01000180.1 GCA_011620245.1 Acidovorax sp. | reverse complement strand
CGTGATTTATAGCGCCAGGTGCCTGTGCGTTCTCGGTAAATGGCCTCGATGCTGCCAGTCGGCACGGCACCAGACACCTGCGCGCGACTCCTGCTTTGAAATACCTCAGCGTGGGGGTTGTACTGAGCGGCGCGAAAATAATCTGCAGGCCGGGTCATGGCAGCAGCGCACTCGGCGGCAGTGTCCGCAGTGTCGTCGGCTGGGATGATTGCCAGCAGCGGGGTTTTTGGGTTATGATGCATGTGCTATATCCAGTCCTTTAGGCCCGCATTACACGCGGGCCTTTTTTTGGCCATCAAGGCCGATCAGTCGAATCGAAGCGAAGGTAGTACGTCGCGCCACCAGCACACGGCGGGGCGCGTGGCCCGAAGACCGGCATGACCCCGGCGCCAGCACCGTGCACATGCTGGGCACCACAACTTGGACAAGCTACCCGCACGCGCCAAGCGCCTTCGTATGTCCGGGCTACAGCCAGGGTGATGGCTGTCTGCCTCAGCGGCACACCGGCGGCTTCAGCTGCGGCAAGACTGCGCAGACCATCGCCATGGCGATACAAGGTGAGACTGGCAGGGGTTCGGCCAAGACGGGCGACCAGGTGATGCAGTTGAGTAGCACCGGCTCTGCGTTCGCTGGCGTACCACGGGGGCGGCGGCAGCAGGGGGGTGCTCATGCAGCAGCTCCGAGCACCTCGCGCAATTTGGACACCGGCCAAGCCAATCGACCGTGGACGTTCAAGGGCTTGATCGGCCCCGTACCCGCACTGGCCCATTGGCGTAGCGTCTGCGGCGCACGGTTCAGGTAGTAAGCTGCTTGCGCAGTGCTTACTGCGGGTTGATTGGTCAGTGCCAGGTCTGGGTAACGTTCGGGGGTGTGCATAAGTGCGGCTCCGGGTTGATTGATACCGCAATTGTTTTCGGGGTAGGGCAAAACAGCACTGCGGCCCGATTTCGCATTGTTGTTCTGACTACCAAACCAGCGTTTTCCGCAATAAAGTGCTGAAAAAGCTCGAGATCGCGAAATGAAACACCGTGGCGCGTGTGTCTCCAGCAATCGGCGCCCTTGCGCATGGGGGCGACTGCGGTTCTATTTCGGCTCAAGCCCCCCAAAAGCACAAAAAAAAGCCCCGACATGGCGGGGCTTGGCCGTGGGCGCAGGTGCTGGAGGTTATGCCACAGCGCGCAGCGCAGCAGGTGCTGCCTTGGCATCGAACGGCACGCCGGCCTGCTCCAGTATCCATGCCTCGATTTTCTCGTGGTGCACGCGCAGCAGGTCTAGGGGGCGCACGGTGTAGTGCTTTTCGGCGGTTGCACTGGGCTTGTGGCCCATGACCTGCGCCACCACACCAGCGGGGATTTGAAGCCATTCGGTGAGGCTCTTGAAGCTGCGGCGCAAGCCATGCACAGTCAAGTCGTGGATACCAGCAACGGCGCAGGCCTCATTGTGCTGACTGCGAGGGATGACGATATGTCCACTTGCCGCGATGGCGCTCGAAAACACGAACTCGTTTCGGCGGGGCAAGACCGACAGCAGCGATGCGATGTAGGGTGTCAAGGGTATAACGCGCGTGCCCTCGACCTTGTCGCGGATAGTCAGGCCACGCCACGTGGTGTTGACGTCCTCCCACCGAAGACCCAGCACCTCGCCCGCCCGGGCCCCAGTGAGCAGCATCGTCTGCAGGGCCGCGGCGATGATTGGGTTTTGCAGCTGGCGCACGGCGGCGAACCAGGCGGGCAGCTGCTCTTTCAGCAGGGCATCCTGCTTCACCCCGGCCTTGCCCAGCACCTCGCGCGCCTTTTTTGTCTTGGCAGGGTTCACGCTGGGCAGCACTGGCGCATATTCCGGCTGCTCTGCACACCAGGTCAGAAACGCCTTCAGGCAACGCCAGGCGAGGCGGGCGGCTGCAGGACGTGTCTGGGCCTCGCGTGCGGCCCATGCTTCGATGGCGGGTGCTGTCAAGGCGCGCAGAGGCATGGCGGTAAGCGGGTGCAATATCCCTGGCGCTGTGGTGCCACCGGCCGCCCGCTTCGAGGCTACACCACCGGGCTTCACCATCAGCAGGTGCTCACGGTGATGGCGTTCACCCCAATGCAGGCGGCGGGCTTCAAGATACACGGCCCAAGCCTCGCCCACAGTCACAGCTTGCGCGGCTGCTGCAGCTTTGTCGGCAGCATGAGCAGCTTGTTTCTGGCGTTCTATCTCGCGAGGGTCATGCCCGCCATCCAGCAGCACGGCAAGGCGGCGGGCTTCGGTGCGGGCCTGCTCAATGCTCCACAGCTTCGCAGCGCCTATGGTGAGGCGAATGGTTTGCCGATTCAGCTTGGCCTCATAGACAAAAGCCTTAGAGCCTGCAGCGGTGACGCGCACACTCAGGCCGGGGACTTCGCTGTCCCGCAGAAATGCCTGCTGTTTTCCAGCAGGGCAGGCCAGGCGCTGGATGGCACCAGATGTCAAGTTGATGCGCGCGGTGAGGGCTGGTGCGTCGGTGTTTTTTGGGCGGGCCATGCTGAATGCTTCGGTTGAGTTGGTTACATGATTGGGTCAGTGTAGCCGCCATGTAGCCAC
>WOZN01000048.1 GCA_011620245.1 Acidovorax sp. | reverse complement strand
TGCACCTTGGCCTGGCTCTCATCGAGGCCGATGACGAATTCCTTGTAGTGCTTCAGGCGCTCGGGTACGGGCTTGTAGCCCTCTTCGATGCGCTCGTATTCCATGAAGCCGGTAGTTTTTCCCATGACGTTGTCCTTGTTTATGAATGCTGTGCGGAGGTCTGCGGCGTCGCCTCACTTGGCAGGAACCGCTTCTTTTTTGGTAGCAGCCACCGCTGGTGTAGCAGACTCCTCCATCACTTTCCGTTCATAAATTTCAGCCAACGCACGCTTGTACTCGGTCGGGAATACCTTGACGAATTTGCTGCGTGATGCGGCCCAGTTGTCGAGCAGTTCACGCGCGCGCTTGCTGCCCGTCCAGCGGTTGTGGTCTTCCAGCAGCTTCTTGAGCTGGGCTTCATCCGCCTGGCCGTTGTGCCAGATGGCGCGCGGCACCGTGGCCTCCTGCTCTGCGGCAGGAAGAATGCGCTCCAGCGTCACCATGGACATGTTGCAGCGCGTGTCGAACTGGCCGTCTTCGTCGTACACATAGGCCACGCCACCGCTCATGCCGGCGGCGAAATTGCGGCCGGTCTTGCCCAGCACCAGCGCCGTGCCACCGGTCATGTATTCGCAACCGTGGTCGCCCGTGCCTTCGACCACCGCCGTGGCACCCGACAAACGCACCGCAAAGCGCTCACCCGCCACACCGCTGAAGAAGGCCTCGCCCGAGGTGGCGCCGTACATCACCGTGTTGCCCACGATGGTGTTGCGCACGGCGTCGCCCCGGAAATCGATGCTGGGGCGCACGATGACTCGGCCGCCCGAGAGGCCCTTGCCCGTGTAGTCGTTGGCGTCGCCAATCAGGTACAGCGTGATGCCGCGCGTGAGGAACGCACCAAACGACTGGCCGCCCGTGCCCTCGAGCTGGATGCGGATGGTGTCGTCCGGCAAACCTTCGGGGTGCACCCGGGTCACTGCGCCCGAGAGCATGGCGCCCACAGAACGGTTGACGTTGCGAACCACCTCGATGAACTGCACGCGCTCGCCCTTTTCAATGGCGGGCTGACTGCGCTCGATGAGCTTGCGGTCCAGCGTGTGCTCGATGTGGTGGTCTTGCACGTCCATATGGAAGCGCGGCACATCGGCGGGCACATTGGGCTGGGCAAACAGGCGGCCAAAATTCAGGCCGCGGGCCTTCCAGTGTGAGATGCCAGCGCGCATGTCGAGCAGGTCCGTGCGGCCAATCAGCTCGTCGAATTTGCGGATACCCAGCTGGGCCATGATCTGGCGCACTTCTTCGGCAATGAAGAAGAAGTAGTTCACCACATGCTCGGGCTTGCCCGAGAACTTCTTGCGCAGCTCAGGGTCTTGCGTGGCCACGCCCACCGGGCAGGTGTTCAGGTGGCACTTGCGCATCATGATGCAGCCTTCGACCACCAGGGGCGCCGTGGCAAACCCGAACTCGTCCGCGCCCAGCAACGCGCCGATCGCGACGTCGCGGCCGGTCTTCATCTGGCCGTCGGCCTGCACGCGGATGCGGCCGCGCAGGCGGTTGAGCACCAGGGTCTGCTGGGTTTCGGCCAGGCCGATTTCCCAGGGGCTGCCGGCGTGCTTGATGGACGACCAGGGCGATGCGCCCGTGCCGCCGTCGTGGCCGGCAATCACCACATGGTCGCTCTTGCACTTGGCCACGCCCGCTGCGATGGTGCCCACGCCCACTTCGGACACCAGCTTGACGCTGATGCTGGCATGGGGCGCGACGTTCTTCAGATCGTGAATCAGCTGCGCCAGGTCTTCGATCGAGTAGATGTCGTGGTGCGGTGGCGGCGAAATCAGGCCCACACCCGGCACGCTGTGACGCAGCTTGCCGATGTAGTTGGAAACCTTGGCGCCAGGCAGCTGGCCGCCCTCGCCGGGCTTGGCGCCCTGGGCCATCTTGATCTGGATCTGGTCGGCCGACGACAAGTATTCGGCCGTGACGCCAAAGCGGCCCGAAGCCACCTGCTTGATTTTGGAACGCAGCGAGTCGCCATCTTGCAAGGGCAGATCCACCTCGACGTTCTCGGCGCCGATCACGCTCTTGAGCGTGTCGCCCTTCTTGATCGGGATGCCCTTGAGTTCGTTGCGGTAGCGTGCCGGGTCTTCGCCGCCTTCACCGGTATTGCTCTTGCCGCCGATGCGGTTCATGGCCACGGCCAGTGTGGCGTGCGCCTCGGTGGAGATGGAGCCCAGCGACATGGCACCCGTGGCAAAGCGCTTGACGATTTCCTTGGCGGGCTCGACCTCGTCGATCGGAATGGCCCTGGAAGGATCGATCCTGAACTCGAACAGGCCGCGCAGCGTCATATGGCGCCGGCTCTGGTCGTTGATGAGCTGGGCGTATTCCTTGTACGTGTTCCAGTTGTTGGCGCGGGTGCTGTGCTGCAGCTTGGCGATCGTGTCGGGCGTCCACATATGGTCTTCGCCACGGGCGCGCCAGGCGTATTCGCCGCCCGCGTCCAGCATGGTTTCGAGCAGGGGGTCTTCACCAAAGGCGGCCTTGTGCATGCGGATGGCTTCTTCGGCGATCTCGAACACGCCGATGC
>WOZN01000402.1 GCA_011620245.1 Acidovorax sp. | reverse complement strand
TCGCGGATCAGGTTGCGGATGGCGCTGGTGCCCAGCATGATCTCGTGCGCGGCCACGCGGCCCGAGCCGTCCTTGAGCTTGCACAGCGTCTGCGAGATCACGGCCTGCAGCGATTCGGACAGCATGGCGCGGACCATTTCCTTTTCTTCGGCGGGGAACACGTCGATGATACGGTCGATGGTCTTGGCGGCACTCGACGTGTGCAGCGTGCCGAACACCAGGTGGCCGGTTTCAGCGGCCGTCATGGCCAGGCGAATGGTCTCCAGGTCGCGCATTTCGCCCACCAAAATGGCGTCCGGGTCTTCGCGCAGCGCAGATTTGAGCGCGGCCGCGAACGACAGCGTCATCGGGCCCACTTCGCGCTGGTTGATCAGGCATTTTTTGGATTCGTGCACGAACTCGATCGGGTCTTCCACCGTGAGGATGTGGCCGTATTCGGTTTCGTTCAGGTAATTCACCATGGCCGCCAGCGTGGTGGATTTGCCCGAGCCCGTGGGGCCGGTCACCAGCACCAGGCCGCGCGGCTTCAGGGCCAGGTCGCCGAAGATCTTGGGCGCGTTGAGCTGCTCGAGCGTGAGGATCTTGCTCGGAATGGTGCGGAACACGGCAGCGGCGCCGCGGTTCTGGTTGAAGGCGTTGACGCGAAAGCGTGCCAGGCCTTCGATCTCGAACGAGAAATCGACCTCCAGAAACTCTTCATAGGTCTTGCGCTGCGAGTCGCTCATGATGTCGTACACCATGGCGTGCACGGTCTTGTGGTCCAGCGCGTCCACATTGATGCGCCGCACATCCCCGTGGACCCGGATCATGGGAGGCAAGCCCGATGACAAATGCAGGTCGGATGCCTTGTTCTTGACGCTGAATGCGAGCAACTGGGTAATGTCCACGGATTCCCTCTCTCTCGTTTGGTACGCTTGTTTCTCATTGTTTATTTCTCATTATGACCACGATTGCCAACAACCTCCAACAGGTTCTGGGCCGCATCGCGCAGGCCTGTGCTGCCGCGGGCCGGGCTCCCGACAGCGTCTCGCTGCTGGCCGTTTCCAAGACATTTGGTGCCCAGGCGGTGGTGCAGGCCGCCGCCGCGGGCCAGCGTGCGTTTGGCGAAAACTACATCCAGGAGGGGGTGGACAAGATCGCCGCGGTGGGGCGGGCGTTCGTGCCCGCGCTGCAGTGGCACTGCATCGGCCCCATCCAGAGCAACAAGACGCGCCTGGTGGCCGAGCATTTTGACTGGGCGCAAACGGTGGACCGGCTCAAGACCGCCGAGCGCCTGTCGGCCCAGCGCCCGGACCACTTGCCGCCCCTGCAGATCTGCATTCAGGTGAACATCGACGGCGGGCCCACCAAGTCGGGGGTTGCGCCAGCGGACACGGTGGAGCTGGTGCGCGCTGTGGCAAAACTGCCACGCCTGCAGGTGCGCGGGCTGATGAGCATTCCCGACCATGCTCCTGATTTCGAAGCACAACTGGCAATACACAAAAGCGCCAGAAGGCTTTTTGACCAGATATCGGCCCTGAAAGAAGAGCCCGGGCTCGAAGGTTTTGACACCCTTTCCATGGGCATGACCGCCGACCTGGAGGCCGCCATCCACGCGGGCAGCACCCTGGTGCGGGTGGGCACGGGCATCTTTGGCGGCCGGACCTACCCGGCGCCCTGATCTCTGGCCAGAACGCAGCGCGGAACCGCCGGGCAATGCGCATGCGGTGCAACCTGCGCCACGCAGACATGCGCTGCAGCCCGTGCTAAGCTGATTTACCCCTTTTGCCCCTTTGCGGCGTGCCGCCCGAGGGCGGTGTGCAGCCCCACAACCTGTCAACGGAGACCTTTCATGCCCGGTTTGTTGCCCGATATCGACCCCGATGGCCTGCTCGAATTCTCGGTGGTCTACACCGACCGGGCGCTCAATCACATGTCCCGGCGTTTCACGGGCGTGATGCAGGACATCCTGGCCATGCTCAAGGAGGTGTACCACGCCCATACCGCCGTGATCGTGCCCGGCAGCGGCACCTTCGGCATGGAGGCTGTGGCGCGCCAGTTTGCCAACCAGCAGAAAGTGCTGATCGTGCGCAACGGCTGGTTCAGCTACCGCTGGAGCCAGATTCTCGATGCCGACAAAGGCCTGGGTGGCGGCTGCGTGGTCTGCAAGGCGCGCCCGCAGGGCAGCGGCCCGCAGGCGCCCTGGGCACCGTGCCCGGCCGACGAGGTGGCCGCTACCATCCGTGCCGAAAAGCCCAAGGTGGTGTTTGCACCGCATGTGGAAACGGCCAGCGGCATCCTCCTGTCTGACGACTACCTGCGCACCCTGGCGGCGGCGGCGCATGAAGTGGGCGCGTTGTTTGTGCTGGACTGCGTGGCCTCGGGCGCCATGTGGGTGGACATGCAGGCCACGGGCGTGGATGTGCTGATTTCCGCGCCGCAAAAGGGCTGGAGCAGCTCGCCTTGCTGCGCCATGGTGATGCTGTCTGAACATGCTCGCCAGGCCATCGAGGGCACCACGAGCAGCAGCTTTTCGTGCGACCTCAAGAAATGGATGCAGATCGCCGAGGGCTACGAAAAGGGCCAGC
>WOZN01000393.1 GCA_011620245.1 Acidovorax sp. | reverse complement strand
GGCGGCATCGTCACCTGGGAAACCCAGCAGACCGACTACCCCCGCACCCGGCCCGATTTGCCCAACCACGAGCCCCGGGGCTGCGCGCGCGGCGCCAGCTACAGCTGGTACCTGTACAGCGCCAACCGCGTGAAATACCCCATGGTGCGCGGGCGCCTGCTCAAGCACTGGCGTGCCGCCATCGCGCTGGCCAAGAGCCCCGTGGATGCCTGGGCCAGCATCGTCGAAAACGACGCCTCCAGGCGCGAATGGCAAAAGCAGCGCGGCCTGGGCGGCTTCGTGCGCAGCACCTGGGAAGAAGTCAACCAGATGATCGCCGCCGCCAACGTGTACACCATCAAGAAACACGGGCCCGACCGCATCATCGGCTTCTCGCCCATCCCGGCGATGTCGATGATTTCGTATGCGGCGGGCAGCCGCTATCTCAGCCTCATCGGCGGCGTGTGCCTGAGCTTTTATGACTGGTACGCCGACCTGCCCCCCAGCAGCCCGCAGACCTGGGGCGAGCAGACCGACGTGCCCGAATCGGCCGACTGGTACAACAGCTCGTACATCATTGCCTGGGGCTCCAATGTGCCCCAGACGCGCACGCCGGATGCCCATTTCCTGACCGAGGTGCGCTACAAGGGCACCAAGGTCGTGTCCATCACGCCCGACTATTCCGAGGTGGCCAAGCTCGGCGACCTGTGGATGCACCCCACGCAGGGCACCGACGCCGCCGTGGCCATGGCCATGGGCCATGTGATCCTCAAGGAGTTCTATTTCGACAAGCGCTCCGCGTACTTTGACGACTACGCGCGCCGCTATACCGACTTGCCGCTCTTGGTGGTGCTCAAGGAAAAAACCCTGCCCGATGGCCGCACGGTGATGGTGCCCGACCGCTACGTGCGCGCCAGCGACTTCCCCGGTCAACTCGACCAGTCGAACAACCCCGACTGGAAAACCGTGGGCTACGACGAGCTGGGTCAGGTCACGCTGCCCAATGGCTCCATCGGTTTCCGCTGGGGCGCCGATGGCCGCGCCGACCAGGGGCTGTGGAACCTGGAGAACAAGGAAGCGCGCACCGGCAACACCGCCCGGCTCAAGCTGTCGGTGATGGAAGACGGCGCCCAGGCCTACGATGTGGCCGACGTGGCCTTCCCCTACTTTGGCGGTGTGCAGACGCCCAACTTCACGGCCAATGAACAGGGCAGTGATGTGATGGTGCGCCGTGTGCCGGTAAGCCACCTGGAGCTGGCCGGGCACAAAGCCCAGGGCCGCGTGATGGTGGCCACGGTGTTCGACCTGCTGGCCGGCAACTACGGCATCGACCGCGGCCTGCCCGGTGAAGAACCCGGTGGCAGCTACGACGCTGACCGCCCCTACACCCCCGCATGGCAGGAAAAGATCACCGGCGTGCCGCGCGAGCAGATCATCACCGTGGCGCGCCAGTTTGCCGGCAACGCCGACAAGACGCATGGCAAGTCCATGGTCATCATCGGTGCGGCCATGAACCACTGGTACCACAGTGACATGAACTACCGGGGCATCATCAACATGCTGATGCTGTGCGGCTGTATCGGCCAAAGCGGCGGCGGCTGGGCGCACTATGTGGGCCAGGAAAAGCTGCGGCCCCAGACCGGCTGGACGGCGCTGGCCTTTGCGCTCGACTGGATCCGCCCACCGCGCCAGATGAACAGCACGAGTTTCTTTTATGCCCACACCGACCAGTGGCGCTACGAGAAACTGGGCATGGAAGAAATCCTCTCGCCCCTGGCCGATGCCAGCGCCTACCACGGCGCACAGATTGATTACAACGTGCGCGCCGAGCGCATGGGCTGGCTGCCTTCGGCCCCCCAGCTCAAGACCAGCCCGCTGCAGGTGGCCAGGAACGCCGCCGCGAAGGGCATGGATGCCAAGGACTACGTGGTGCAGTCGCTCAAGGACGGCAGCCTGCAAATGAGCTGCGAGGACCCCGACCACCCATCCAACTGGCCGCGCAACATGTTCGTGTGGCGCTCCAACATCCTGGGCTCGTCGGGCAAGGGGCATGAATATTTCCTCAAGCACCTGCTGGGCACCATCCACGGCGTGCAGGGTAAAGATCTGGGCAAGGACGAAGCCAAGCCCGAGGAAGTGCAGTGGCACGCCAACGCACCCGAAGGCAAGCTGGACCTGCTGGTCACGCTCGACTTCCGCATGAGCACCACCTGCCTGTACAGCGACATCGTGCTGCCCACCGCCACCTGGTACGAGAAGAACGACCTCAACACCAGCGACATGCACCCCTTCATCCACCCGCTCTCGACGGCGGTGGACCCGGCCTGGCAGGCCAAAAGCGACTGGGAGATCTACAAGGGCTTCGCCAAGGCCGTGAGCGAGGTCAGCGTGGGCCATCTGGGCGTCGAAAAAGACGTGGTGCTCACGCCCATCATGCACGACACCCCGGGCGAAATGGCCCAGCCCTACGGCGTGCGCGACTGGAAGAAGGGCGAGTGCGAACTCATCCCCGGCAAGACCGCGCCGCAGGTCACGGTAGTCGAGCGCGACTACCCCAACCTCTACAAGCGCTTCACGGCCCTGGGCCCGCT
>WOZN01000291.1 GCA_011620245.1 Acidovorax sp. | reverse complement strand
AAATGGACCGCTGCGGCCGATTTGCAGCCGACGATTTCCAAGTCCGACAGCCTCCCGGTATCGGGTTTGCACTCTGTCCCATCATTTTCAAGGAGCTTAGCCATGCGTAAATACATCATTCCCGGCGTAGTCGCCGTTGTCGTTCTGGCCACCGGTTGCGCAGAGATGAGCGATACCCAGCGCCGCACTGCCACGGGCGCAGGCGTGGGCGCACTGGCGGGTGCTGCGCTCAGTTCCGCCACGGGCGGTGACGCGGGCACGGGCGCGGTGGTGGGTGCAGGCGTGGGCGCCCTGGGCACCTACATCTGGTCGCAAAACATGGAGCGCCAGAAGCGTGAAATGGAGCAGGCCACGCACGGCACCGGCGTTGTCGTGACGCAGACGCAGGACAACCAGCTCAAGCTGGATATTCCGAGCGACATTTCCTTTGCCGTGGGCCGCTCGGACATCCAGCCCAACTTCGCACCGATGCTGGACCGGTTTGCCGAGAGCTTGCGCAACAACCCGAACACCGATGTGCGCATCATTGGCCATACCGACAACACCGGCAGCGCTGCCGTGAACGACCCGCTGTCGCTGGACCGTGCGGCCAGCACGCGCAATTACCTCATGAGCCGGGGCGTTGATGGGCGCCGCATTACGATCGAAGGCATGGGCGAGCGCCAGCCCATTGCCACCAACGAGACAGCACAAGGCCGCAGCCGCAACCGCCGGGTCGAAATTTACGTGGGTGAGCGCCCCCGCGGCTGAGAACATAAACACGGTCTCAGGGCCCGGTGCGCAGCAGGTTGGCCAGTTCCACCGCTGACTTCACCTGCATCTTGTCGAACACCCGCGAACGGTGCACCTCGACCGTGCGCACGCTGATGTCCAGCTGGTCGGCTATGAGCTTGTTGGGCAGACCGGCCACCACCCGATCCATCACATCGCGCTCGCGCTCGGTGAGGTCATGCAGGCGCACCTGCAGGCTGCTGCGCTGGCGCAATTGCTCCAAGTGCGCGGCCGACTGTGCCAGCGCCTGCTCGATGCGATCGACCAGTGCGTTGTCGGAAAACGGTTTCTCGTAGAAGTCGAAGGCCCCGCGCTTGACCGCATCGACCGCCGTGGGCACGTCGGCATGGCCGGTCAGGAAGATCACCGGCATGGCGGGCAGGTGGCCTCGCGCCAGCAGCAGGTCGAACAGGGCCAGGCCACTCATGCCCGGCATGCGCACGTCCAGCAGCAGGCAGCAGGGCTGGTGCGCTGCGGAGTTCGCCTGCAGCATCGCGTCAAACGCTTCGGCGCTGTCGAATGATTCGCTGGGCAGGCGGCGCGAGCGCAGCAACCAGGCGAGTGCTTCGCGCACGCCCGCGTCGTCGTCCACGATATACACAAGGGCGTTGGCTACGGGTTCCATCAGGGGGTGGGAGATTGGCTGACAACAGGCAGGGTGAAGCTGAATACCGTACCACGCGGCGCATGGGGCTCGTAGGCCAGGAAGCCGCCATGCTGCTCGACCACCGTGCGGCACATGCTCAGACCCAGGCCCATGCCCTCGGCACGCGTGGTGAAGAACGGCGTGAACAGTTGCTGGGCCACCTCGGGCGCGATGCCGGCGCCGCCGTCGGTGACCGAAAACTCCAGCCACCCGCTGCAGGCATTGGGCGCGCCCCGCCGCACCCGGATGTCCAGGATGCGCGGGTGGATGGCCGGGTCGTCCATGGCCTGCATGGCATTGCGCGCCAGGTTCAGCAGCACCTGCTCGACCATGGTGCGGTCGCACAGCGTGCGCGGCAGACGGGGCTCCACCGAGGTCTGCACGCGCACGCCCAGCTTGCGCGCCTGCAGGCTGATGAGGGGCAGGATGGCGTCGAGCAGTTCCTGGGGCGGCACAGCCTCGCGGGTCTGGTCGCGGCGGCGCACGAAATCATGCACGCTCCTGATCACGCGGCCGGCGCGCTCGGCCTGGCGGGCAATGTGCTGCATCGCCATGCGCACATCCTGCAGGCTGCCAACGCTGCCCGTGCCGGGGGCACCTGATTCCAGCAGGTTCAGCGAGCCGGTGGCGTAGCTCGAAATGGCCGCCAGGGGCTGGTTCAGCTCGTGGCTCAGCAGCGAGGCCATTTCACCCACGGTGGCCAGCCGTGCCGTGGCCTGCAGGCGCTCTTGCGAGGCGCGGGAGAGTTCTTCGATGCGGCGCTGCTCGCTGATGTCCAGGAACGCACTCATCCAGCCGGTATGCAATCCCTGGGCATTGATCAGCGGCGCCTCGATGATGAGCACCGGAAAACGCGTGCCGTCCTTGCGCATGAAGACCGATTCGAAGCCCTCGCGCGGCAGCACGCCGCTGGCAAAGCGCGTGACCTGGCGTTGCCGGTATTCTTCGGCGAGTTCGGGCGGCCAGTAGGGAGCAGATGTGCTTTGCTCCAGCAATTCTTGCGGGCTGAATCCCACCATGGCGCAGAACGCGGGGTTGACATAGGTGATGCGTCCCTGCAGGTCGCGCGCACGCAGGCCGGTCACCAGGGAATCTTCCATGGCCTTGCGAAAG
This sequence comes from Acidovorax sp., assembly GCA_011620245.1. Classification (GTDB taxonomy): domain Bacteria; phylum Pseudomonadota; class Gammaproteobacteria; order Burkholderiales; family Burkholderiaceae_C; genus Acidovorax. Next base: position 9,579 of record WOZN01000291.1, on the reverse strand, counting down.
GCCAGGGCGTCCGCCAAGTCGCGCTCCGCCTGCAGCCTGCGGCGGTTGTCCCGCACCAGCACCACCATCACGGTCACCAGTGCAATCGACATGGCGGTGACCAGCGCGGTCAGCACGTTGGGGAAGACGCTGGGCTCGCCATGCCAGCTGTCCATGCGCAGCACCAGCGTGGTGCCCGGCAGGTCGAGCAGCTGCCGGGCCGTGAACATGCGCGTGCCGCGCCGGGCCGCGCCCAGCACCGCCAGCCGGGTGCCATCGGCCTCGGTGAAGGAGGCCTCCTGGCTGCGGGTCAGGTTGTGCCCCACCAGGCCCACCAGCATTTCCTGCAACGCGTAGGTGGCCACCAGGAAGCCGGCGGGGCGCCCGGCGCCGTCGAGGGGCAGGCACAGCTCCATCATCTCCAAGCCCAGGCCGTCGTCATGGGGCTGGAAATAGCTGCCCGAATAGGCGGGTGCGCCCAGCCGGCGGGCATTGGTGCAAGCCAGGGCCGCGTCGGTGTGCGAGCCTTCGCGGCTCGCGGTGTCCCACGATACGGGGCGGTAGGGGGTCTGGGCGTGTGCGCGCAGACGCAGGTTGACGTCCCGCCATTCGATGCGCACCAGTTCGCGGCGTTGCCGCAGCAGTTCGGCCGCATTGACCTGCCAGGCCAGCAGGCCGGGGTCGCCCGCCTGCAGTGCGTGCAGGCTTTGCACGTTGCGCGCGAGCGCGGAGCGGATGTCGGAGCCCGCATCTGCCGCGTCCCGCTCCAGCCGCGACTGCACCTGGCTGGCTTCGTAGCGCCCTGCCAGCCACACCAGCGTGACCAGCATGGATGCCACCAGGACCACCAGCAAGGTCCAGAGCGACCACCGGCGCCAGGCGCTGCGCCAGTGCTGCCAGAGCGTGCGTGTGCTGGGCGGCAGCGTCACAGGACGCGGTGCTCCAGCGCGGGCAGCTGCGCGCGTACCTGGCGCACGCGCCCGGCATCGAGCTCGCCCAGCACCACGCCCGGACCTTGCGCCATTGCGTGGATGATCTGCCCCCAGGGATCGACCAGCATGCTGTGCCCCCAAGTCTGGCGACCGTTTTCGTGCAGTCCACCTTGCGCGGGGGCCAGCACATAGGCCAGGTTTTCCACCGCCCGGGCCCGCAGCAACAATTCCCAATGGGCCTGCCCGGTGGTGTAGGTGAAGGCGCTGGGCACCAGCAGCAGGTCGGCCCCCGCACGGGCGTGCAGGCGATACAGCTCGGGAAAGCGCAGGTCGTAGCACACGCTCAGGCCGATGCGCCAGGTGTGGCCCGTGCGCGCCGGCAGGTCGAAATGCACCGGTGCGGCCCCCGCCTCGATCACGCGGCCTTCGTCAAAATGCTCGCGCCCGTTGTCAAACCGAAAGAGGTGGATCTTGTCGTAGCGTGCGGCGCATTGGCCCGACGGGGCATACACCAGCGTGGTGTTGTGCACGCGCGCCGGATCGGCGGTCTGCATGGGCAGGGTGCCACCCACCACCCACATCTGCAGATCCTGGGCAGCGCGGGCAAGGAACGCCTGCACAACGCCTTCGCCCGGGGTTTCGCGCAATGCCAGCTTGTCGGTATCGCGCAGCCCCATGGCACAAAAATATTCGGGCAGCACGGCCAGCTCGGCCCCTGCCGTGGCGGCCTGCTCCAGCAGGTGGCGGGCCATGGCCAGGTTGTCGCTGCGCTGCGTGCCGGAGACCATCTGCAAGGCGGCTACTTTCATGAGGAATCTCCTGTGGGCAAAATAGGTGTTCCGGGCGCTTGTGCGGCACCCGCGGGCGCGGGGGCGCTGCCCGATTCCCGGCCGCGCCGGGGAATGCGCACGATGTTCGGTTCCGTCCAGGTGCCATCTATCCGGAATTCCCGGGTGGATGCCTCGACCAGGGGGCCGCGCAGAAAAACCTGGGCCAGAAAGCTGCCCAGTCCGACGACCGGGTTGATGGCCGTGGCGACCAGCGAGGCGGTCATGGCGTTGATTTCCGGCACCACCACCACATGCAGGTTCTGGGTTTCGTGGTCGATGTCGGCGCTGCCCTCCATCAGCACGGCTGCGTTGACCCCTTTCATCTGCAGGTTGTTGGTGATGGCGACGCCCTGCTCGATGCGCACGTCGCCCCGCACGAAATCGAATGCGAAGCCCTCGCTGAACACATCGCGGAAATCCAGGGTCAGGCGGCGCGGCAGGGCTTGCAGGCTCAGCACGCCGAGCAACTTGGCAAGCCCCGGATCCGCCTTGAGGAACTGGCCTGACTCCACATTCAGATTGATCTGCCCGGTCATGGAGCGGTAGTCGGGGCTCATGGGCGCGCCCATCCAGGCCACCTGCCCCTGCATGCGCCCCTTGCCGCGGCGCACCACGTTTTCCATGCCGAAACGGGCCAGCAGTTCGCCCGAGTCGCGGATGTCGAGCTGGAAGTTCATCACCGTGCGGCGGCGCTGCGCCTGCTCGCTGCCGGCCTGCACCGCCCAGTTGCCGCTGCCGGTGAAGGTGGCTTCGGGCGTCATGATGTTGAACTTGCTCAGCCGCCACTCGCGCTGGGCCGCATTCCCCCGGTTTTGCGCTTCGATCTCCACGCGCCCGAGTTGGCGGCCACGCAACTCGAAATCGTCCACCACGATGTCCAGCGCGGGTATCGTAGCGGGCTGCTCGTCCAGCAGCGCCTCGAATTGCGTGGCGGCGCTTTGCGGCAGCTTCATGCGCGCCAGGCGGGCATACACACGGCCCGCCCCGTCGTCGCGGGCGCCTGCCTGCCGGTATTCGACATAGCCGTTGAGTTCATTGGCGTCCAGATTGGCGCGCCAGGTGGAGCCGTCCCGCGAGCCGCCCACCACCAGGTTGTGCAGTGTGCGCCCCTGCACGGTGAGCGTCTGCGCGCGCACGGCGAAGGTGGTGGGCAGATAGTCTTGCGCCTTGCTGTCCGCAGCACTGTCGGTCCTGGCGGCGGTTGCAGGCGGGCTGGTGTCGGTGGTGCCTGTCTGGGTCAGCACCTTTTCCCAGGCATCCACGTCCAAGTGTTCCGCCCGGATGTTGGCCGCCACGCCGTTCGCCGGCATGGCTGCGCTTTCGCCGCTGGCCAGACCGATGCCGATGGCGCCGCGCAGCACACGCGTCTCGTCGCCTCGGTGCTCGCGCTGGTAGCTGGCCGATCCGATGGGGCCGAGGTCCAGGGTGATCTGGTCGCGCACAGGCGGCGAGGCAGCGCCTGTGGGGGGGCGGGCCAGGGATTCCCGTGCAACCTGGGTCTGAAAGCGCAGAGGCAGCACGGCTTCGGCGGTCTTGGCCAGCGGTGCGGGCAGGGCCAGGCCCATTCCCTGCAAAGTGGTGGTGACCTGGATCTCGGGGATGCCCCCGCGAAACGCCAGCGCCAGCGTGTAGGGCGTGCTGCCCGTGGCGCTGCGGGCCAGTTGCGACAGCATGCCCAGCTGCCGCGCCTGCTGCAGCCCCTCGGCGGTGGCCGTGCCTTGCACCCGCAGCTGCATGGCAGACTCGGTGGCGCCGGCAGGCAGCACACGCATTCCGCCCTCCAGGCGCAGGTCGCCGCCCAGGGCGCGCGCCTGTATTCCGTCCACGGAAAATCCGGTGTCGGCAAATTGCACAGTGCCACGGGCGCGCGACAGCAGGGGCGTTTGCGGGGTGATCTGCACATCATTGCCCGCGAACACCAGGCTGCCCTGCACCTTCGATTTGTCGATATCGCTGATCGGCAGGCTCAGCCGCAGCTGCAAATCGGCATTGCCTGTGCCGCTGGCCTGGTCCAGTGCCTGCCCTGTCATGCGCGCCAGTGGCGAGGTGCGCAGGATGGTCAGCAGCTCGGCCAGCGGCCCGCGTGCATCGGCGTTGACGGCGACCACGGCGTGGGAGAAATCGGGAATCTGCGCCTCCACCTTGGCCAGCCGCACGCCCGGTGTGCCGGCAAAACTACCGGTTGCGCCGCGCACCTGCATGGATGAGCGCTCGAAGACCAGTTCGCCCGCCAGTTGCGTCAGCGCCGGCCAGGGCAGTGCGTCGCGGGGTTGCAGCCGGGGTGGGACATAGGCATAGGTCACATCCTTGACGCGGGCTGCAATGCGGAAATCTCCCTGCCGGGGGTCATTGAAGGGGAGGTCGTTCAGATCGCCCTTCACGCGGAACTGTACGTTGCTGGCTGTGCCGGCCAGGATGGCATCGCGCACATAGTGGCGCAAGTCGTCAGAAAGGCTCAAGGGCAGATAGCGGTGCACGCGGGTTCCGTCGGCCCGCGTCAGCGTGCCCGACAGGTCGATCACGCCCGGAAAACGGGCGTGCTGCGGGCCTTGGCTGGCATCGCTGGTGTTCCAGCTGGCGCGCAGCTCACCCTGCATGTCCGCATTGGCAAAGCGCACATTGCTGGCCTGGACCGCCAGGCGTTGCCCAGCCACCTGCCAGCGCAAGTCTGCGTTCAACTGGTGCAGGGGCACGACAGGGTCTTCAAAGGCGCCGGGCAGGATCACCTCGCCCGAGGCAATGCTGAGGCCGGCCTTGCCGCCCGCCTGAGTCATGTCGATGTCCAGGCTGGCGCCGCTCAGGCCCGGCACGGTGCTGCCAGGCTCCCGCTGTGTGGCAGCCAGGGCCAGCCCCGTGACCTTGCCGCGCACCTGGTATTGCTGCAAGGCATCGAGCGGGCCACGCCAGGTGGCATGCACCTCGTCGACCAGTCCCTGGGGGGTGTAGGTTTGCAATGCAGCGTGGGCGGCCGCTCCCAGTGGCAGGCGGCTGCCAATCTGGGCCAGCGCGGCAAGGTCCAGGCGGTCTGCACGCAGTTCGCCCTGGGCCGGTGCCTTGCCTGCGGCCTGTATGTATTGCAGGCGCAGGTTGCCACCGGGCCACACCAGGCCATCGTCGGTCACAAACTGCAGGCCCTGCGTATAAAACTCGAAGCCGCCTTCCAGCCACCGCCCGCCCAGCCGGCCTTCGATGGATGGCAGCGCCAGGGCCTGGAGCTGTGGCCCCAGCGTGGCGTTGACTTCGGTCAGCGCCAGGTCGGCCGTGCCACCCACGATCTGGCCGCGCTGCACATCGGCCCATGCGCGAACGGCGCCCCGGCCTTGTGCCACCTCAAAGCCCATGTCGGCATAGTGGCGCAAACGGGAGACGTCCACGCGCGAAAAATTGGCAAACAGCTGGCCGCTCCATTGCTGCCAATCGCCGTCGCGTGCACGCAGCAGCGGCGCATGAAACCGCCCGGTCAGCGTGAACCGCTCGCCCCATTGCGGCGGCGGCGTGGCCGCAATGCGCATGTTGTGCTGCCAGTTGCCGTTGCGCAGCAGTATGTCGACATTTTTCAGCGCCAGCTCGGGTGCGCCACGCAACTCGTCGGTCCAGCGCAGCGTGCCGCCCTGGATGACGACTTCGCCCTGCGAAAACAGCCAGTCTGCCGCGGCGTTGTCCTCGCCCGCGGTCTCCGAGAAAGTGAGGCCCGCCACCACAATGCGGCCGTCTGCCCGCCTGCGGATGTCGAGGTCTGGATGTTCGATGTAGAGCTGCTCGAAACCCCAGTTCAGCAACGAGCGCGGGGACAGGGCCACCACCACGCGCGGCAACTGCAGCGCGGCGCGGCCCTGTGCATCCAGCAGCGCCACATCCAGCAGCTCTATCGAGGGAATCAGGCCCTTCGAACGCGCCGTGATGGACCCGATGCGCACCGGCGCCCCCAGTGCCCGTGCGGCCTGCGCCTCCAGTTGCGGGCGGAAATCGCCAATACGCGGCACAATCCAGCCATGCAGTGCTCCCCACGTGGCGGCCAGCAGCAGCCAAAAGGCCAGCATGCATCCCAGCGACCACCGCGCAAACCCGGCGATGCATCGCAGCAGGCGTGAGGGGCGATTTAATGGATCAATCATTGGTGGGCTTGAATGTGGCAGGAATTATGACCCGCGACCGAAGGGCGGGTTCAGTGAAAACCGGTGTCCTAATTGTCCTAATGTGTATGTAGCGGCCCGCCGCGCCCCTTGCCATGTCCACCTATCCCTCTGAGCTTTCGGGCGCCGCCGCATCGGCCGGCCTGGCCGGATATTCCCGTTTTTTTCAGCGTCTGCAACGCCGCTACGCGCAAGATCTGGGCTTGCTGCCAGCAGGAGCGCCGGACAAGGCATCCATGGCGCAGGCTTTTGCGGCGCTGCAGGCCAGGGGGTGCGACACGGCGACCGCCCTGCGCATATTGCGCCAGCTGGTCATGGAGCGGCTGATCCGGCTCGATTGCGAAGCCCAGGCACCGCTGGCCCAAATCACCCGCGCCGTCACCGAACTGGCCGAGTTCGCGCTGGACCAGGCGTGCCTGCACGCCCGCCGCGAACTGGACAGCCGCCACGGTGCACCGCTCGCGCCCGATGGGCAGCCCGTGCCCCTGTGGGTGATTGGCATGGGCAAGCTCGGTGCGCGTGAACTCAACGTGTCCAGCGACATCGACCTCATTTACGTCTATGCGCAGGACGGCGAAACGGCCGGCAACCCCGAGGGGCGTGGCCGCATTTCCAACCATGAATATTTCGCCCATGCGGTGAAGATGATCTACAGCCTGGTGGGCGACACGACCGAACACGGGTTCGTCTTCCGGGTGGACCTGGCCCTGCGGCCCCACGGCAATTGCGGCCCTGCCGCCGTATCGCTGGCGGCGCTGGAGGAATACCTGCAGGTGCAGGGGCGTGAGTGGGAGCGCTTTGCCTGGCTCAAGAGCCGGGTGGTGGCGCCGCAAAGCTGCATTGGCAGTGCCGAAGTGCTGGCGCTGCGCAGCGTGGTGCTGCCATTCGTGTTCCGCCGCTACCTGGACTACAGCGTGTTCGATGCGCTGCGCACCCTGCACCGGCAGATCCGCGAGCATGCCGCCAAGCGCAGCGCCGGACATCCGGAGCGCGCCAACGATGTCAAGCTGTCACGTGGCGGCATTCGAGAAATCGAATTCACCGTGCAGCTGCTACAGGTGGTGCGCGGCGGGCAGTTTCCCGAACTGCGTCGCCGGCCCACGCTGGATGCGCTGCAACGGCTTGCCCAGGCCGGGCTCATGTCTGCGCAGACGGCCGATGCGCTGGCGCGGGCCTATGTGTTCTTGCGCCGTGTGGAGCACCGCATCCAGTACCTGGACGACCAGCAGACCCATGTCCTGCCCACGCGCGACGAGGATCTGGCCTGGATTGCCCGCACCATGGGCTGCGGCGACTGCTGTGCTTTTCTGCACGAGCTCGATGCCCACCGTGAACTGGTGGCGCAAGAGTTCGACACCCTGCTGGGCGGCAATGACCAGAAGGAATGCAATGGCGGCGGATGCGGCGGGCCGCGTGCGGTTGCACCCCCCCCGCCCGAGCTGGAAGGCTTGCTCGAACAGCTGCCCGCCGGTTTCCGCGAGCGCGTGGCCGAGTGGCGCACCAATCCCCGCGTGATCGCGCTGCGCGACGAAGCCCGCGCGCGGCTGTTCCGGCTGATCCAGCGCACGGCGCAGTGGCTGGGCGAAGGGCGCGTCACCGGGGAAGCGGCCGTGCGGTTCGTCAACTGGCTGGAGCCCTTGCTGCGGCGCGAAAGCTACCTGGCCTTGCTGCTCGAACGCCCCTCGGTGCACGAACAATTGCTGCACCTGCTGGGCGCCGCCCGATGGCCCGCACGCTACCTGGTGCAGCACCCCGGCGTCATCGATGAACTGGTGGGCGATGCGCTGCTGGCCGAACGCTTCGTGGCGGCCGATTTCGAGCGCGAACTGGCCCTGCGGCTGGCATCGCTGCAGTCCACCGGCGAGGACGATGACGAAACCCTGCTGAATCTGCTGCGCCGCGCGCAGCACGCGGAAACCTTCCGCACGCTGGCCCGTGATGTGGAGCACAGGATCACGGTCGAGCAGGTGGCCGATGACCTCAGCGCCCTGGCGGACAGCGTGCTGCGCATCTCCGCGCAGTGGTGCTGGAGCCGCCTCAAGACCCGGCACCGCGAAACACCCCAATTTGGCATCATCGGCTACGGCAAACTGGGCGGCAAGGAACTGGGTTACGGCAGCGACCTCGACATCGTTTTCGTGTTCGATGATGATGACGAACGTGCCCCCGAGATCTATGCGGCATTTGCGCGCAAGCTCATCAACTGGCTCACCGTGAAGACGGGCGAGGGTGACCTGTACGAAATCGACACGGCCCTGCGCCCCAATGGCAGCTCCGGCCTGCTGGTCACCAGTTTCGATGCCTATGCGGCTTACCAGCAGCAGCGCGGCAGCAACACGGCCTGGACCTGGGAACACCAGGCAATGACGCGGGCGCGCTTTGTGCTGGGCAGTGCTGCCCTGCAGGCCCGGTTCGATGCGGTGCGCAAAGCCGTGATCACTTCACCGCGCGACCCCGTCGCGTTGCGCGCAGAGATCGTGGCCATGCGCGAGCGCGTGCGCTCGGCCCATCGCACGCGCGAAGGGAAGTTTGATGTGAAACACAGCCCGGGTGGCATGGTGGATGCCGAGTTTGCCGTGCAATACCTGGTGCTGGCCCATTCCGCCAGGCACCCTGAACTGATGGACAACGTGGGCAACATTGCGTTGCTCCAGCGCGCCGAGCAGGCGGGGTTGCTGCCAGCCGGTGTGGGCCGGGCCGCGGCCGACGCCTACCGCGAACTGCGCCGGGTGCAGCACCGTGCACGGCTCGATGAAATGCCCACCGAGGTCACGCCACCGGCGCTGCAGGCAGAGCAGGAGGCGGTGCTGGCGCTCTGGCATGCGGTGTTTGACGCAAACCCGGTGCGCTACCCCACCTGAAGCGATCTGCTCGCTCCGCGGGCCGTGAAGGATTCGCGTGTTGTCGGCGGCGGGCGCAGGTGGATTTTTTTGGTGGGCCCAGGGCAATGCAGGGCAATGCGGGTGAACGCAATGCGCATGTTATCCGCCTGCCATTTCACGACGGTATCCTTGTTTCCAGCCGTTGGAGGGCCGCCCTGCGCAGCCGGTCGTGGTCTGGCAAACAGCGATCCATTTCCCGGGTTTTTCTGCCCTTGCTGGCGGGTTGATTGCGAGATCGTGAACACGTTCTTGGATAATGTAACGATAGCCATGAATCTTATTGCCCTGAACATCGACTCCATCCAGTTGGGTTACCCGTTGCCTTTTGCGCTGCGGGGTGCGGATGGAGCTTTGCTGGCACAAAAGGGCCATGTCATACGCACCCGTGCCGAACTGGATTCGCTGGATGCGCGCGGCTTGAAGCTGTGCGTGGACACGGATGAGTCGGGCGAGAGCCACCGGGCGTATCTTGCGCAACTGCAAGAAATGCTGCTGTCCGGCACCTCCCTGGGGCAGATTGCCACGATGAAGATCCAGGCGGGTGTGCAGGCCGGTCGCGAGCGCGGCGGCAAATATATGCCCGACTGGCCGCAATTGCAGTTGCGCGCCACCCAGTTGCTGCGCGCGCCGCTGGCTGGCGATTTCGGGGGCCGTTTTCAGTCCTTGCACAGTGAGTTGATCCGCAACTGCGAGCAAACGCCCGATGCCACGCTGCTGGCCCTGATCTATCTGTCGGCGCAGGAAACCCGCATGTACAGTGCCACCCATGCCATGCTGGTGAGCTGTGTCTGCATGGTGGTGGCGCGCGAAATGCTGCGCTGGT
>WOZN01000351.1 GCA_011620245.1 Acidovorax sp. | reverse complement strand
CCCGAGGAGTGGAGCGCCCAGCCGGGCGCGCTGGAGGCCGTGGCCCGGCTCAACCATGCCGGCTGGCATGTGGTGGTGGCCACCAACCAGCCCGGACTGGGGCGGGGCCTGTTCGACGTGGTGTCGCTCAATGCCATCCACGCCAAGATGCTGCGGCAGGTGGTGGCGGCGGGTGGGCGCATCGACGCCGTGTTCTATTGCCCGCACGCGCCCGGCGAGACCTGCCATTGCCGCAAGCCGGCACCCGGCCTGCTCGAGCAGATCTGCGACCGCTACGGCGTGGAGCCTTTCGACGTGCAGGTGGTGGGCAATTGCGCCGAGCATCTGCAGGCCGGCGCGGCGCTGGGTGCGCAGGTGCATCTGGTGTGCACGGGCCGGTCGGCCCACCTGCAGCCCGGGCAGGCCTTGCCCATCGATTTTCCCGCCACCACCCGGGTGCATGCCAGCCTGGCAGCGTTTGTCGAGCATTTGCTGCCCCCGGCGCCTGCGCCGCAGCCCACGCCCGCCCCGGATGCCGCCGCCCTGCCGGGCAAGCCGCCCCTGGCGTATTGATGCTACGTATTTAATAGCTACCTGCGCTTTATTGATAAGCGCCAGAGCCCTGAAACACCCAAAAAATATGGCCTTGATCCGCTCCATCGTCCACATGCTCTGGATGGGCATCACCGTGGTGCCTTACACGCTGGCCATCCTGCTGGTGCGGCTGCTGGGCGCCAGCAGCCGCACGCGTTACCGCATCGCGCGGGCCTGGCTCAAGCTCAGCGTGGATGCGGCCCGTGTGATCATGGGCATCCGCCCCCGCATCACCGGCATGGAGCACCTGCCCACGCAGGAAAACCAGGGCGTGGTGTTGCTGGTCAAGCACCAGTCCGCCTACGAAACCTTTCTCATGCCGGCCATCATGCCGCGCCCGCTGGCCTATGTGTTCAAGAAGGAGCTGCTGCGCGTGCCGTTTTTTGGCTGGTCCATCGGCAGCCTGGACATGATCCATATCGACCGCGGCCAGGGTGCGCGGGCCTTTGCCAAGGTGTTGCAGCAGGGCCGGGCGCTACTGGCGCGGGGCACCTGGGTCATCATGTTTCCCGAGGGCACGCGCATCGAGCGGGGCCAGGCGGGGCAGTACAAGAGCGGTGGCGCGCGGCTGGCCATCGATGCCGGGGTGCCCGTGGTGCCGGTGGCCGTCACCTCGGCCCGGGTCTGGCCGCGCAAGGCCTTCATCAAGCGCCCAGGGGTGGTTGATGTCTCGATCGGCAAGCCCATCCCCAGCGTGGGCCGCAAGCCCGACGAGCTGATGCAGGAGGTCGAGGCCTGGATCGAAGCCGAAATGCGCCGGCTTGACCCCGAAGCGTATTAATGAACAACCCCCTGAGGCGTCACCGCTCCGTGCAGCCGCCAGAGGCGGCAGCCCTTCGATCCGTCCAAGCCTGCGCGGGCAGGCTTGGAGCCGCGGCCCTCAGCCCCTTCTCTCGCGCTGCGCGCGGGAAGGGGGACGACGCCAGCGCGGCGGGGCGGCCCTTGCGCGGCGTCCCTGGCCTGGGCAGCGCCAGTTACATGCGCTGTGACCCGGGCGCAGCACGGTGAGGATCTGAAGTGCAGCGGCTGATGCAACTGGCGCTCGACCTGTTCGACCCACCCGGTCCGGAGCGTGCTGGCGGTACTGCGCCCGCGGTGGCAGGGTCTCCGGCGCAAGAAAACAAGCCAAAACTGCCTGCAGCCCTTGCTGATAAAGCGCAAGCAGCTCCTGAAAAAGGAGCAAATATTGCGCCTCCCGTTGCTGCATCGGCGCCCGCCTTGGCATTGCTGCTGCCTCCCGCCGAATTCCGCCATCCCCAGGCCAACCGCGAGGTGCAGCTGGGCGATGCCGTGGTGGCCTATGCGCTGCAGCGCGTGCGCCGGCGCAGCATCGGCTTCACGGTGGGGGCCGATGGCCTGGCCGTGCGGGCGCCCACCTGGGTCACATTGCAGGCCGTGGATGCGGCGCTGCGCGAAAAATCGGGCTGGATCCTGCGCAAGCTGGACGAGGCGCGCGCGCGCCAGCAGCGCTGCGAGGGCGGCCGCATCATCTGGGCCCACGGTGCGCAGCTGCCCTATCTGGGCGAGCCGCTGACCGTGGAGCTGGATCCCACCCACGGCTTCACCGGCAAGGGCGGTGCCTTGTGCCCCGGCAGTGAAGGGGTCACCGGTGCCAGCCTGCGCATCGGCCTGCCCCACAGCGCCAGCCCGGCGCAGATCCGCGATGCCGTGCAGGCCTGGCTGATGCGCGATGCGCGCCGCCATTTCACTGCCCGGCTCGACCATTTCGCGGCACTGCTCGATGTGCGCTGGACCAGCCTGCGCCTGTCCAGCGCCCAGACCCGCTGGGGCAGCGCCAAGGCCGATGGCTCCATCCGCCTGAACTGGCGCCTGCTGCATTACCGCCCGGCCATCATCGACTATGTGGTGGCGCACGAACTGGCGCACCTGCGCGTGATGGACCACAGCCCGCGTTTCTGGGGCACGGTGGCCACGGTGGTGCCCGACTACCCGGTGCTGCGCCACGCCCTGCGCGAGCAGCCGGCCCCGCTGTGGGAATGAG
>WOZN01000429.1 GCA_011620245.1 Acidovorax sp. | reverse complement strand
CACCAGCCCTGAATAGCCCTGCCATTGCCGCCCAGGCAGGGGCCAAAATGACCGCGAATCGTCCGCCAGCACCCGCGCAGGCCTGAAGGGCCGCCTGATGGAAATCTCGGTTCATCCCCGCCATTGCATGACCTCTACCGCCACCGCAGCCATCGACGCCACTGCCACCCAGGCCTTCATCCAGCGCTGGCAGCACAACACCGCCAGCGAACTGGCCACCGCGCAAAGCTTTGTGATGGACCTGTGCGAACTGCTGGGGGTAGCCAAGCCCCACCCCACGCCCGGGCAGGACTACATGTTCGAGCGCCCCGTCACCTTTGCGCATGGCGACGGCAGCACCAGCAGCGGCCGCATCGACTGCTACCGGCGCGGCCATTTTGTGCTGGAGGCCAAAAAGCTCAAGGCCGCCGGCCATACCAAGGGCTTTGACGACGGCCTGCTGCGCGCCCGCAGCCAGGGCGAGGCCTACGCCCGCGCCCTGCCCGCGCACGCGTTTCAAAACCCGCAAAATTCACTGCAAAAACAGGAGCTGCTACCGCAGTAAAAACAAGCGCTAGAGGCCGATTTGGATAGTGAAAAATCGCTATCAAAACAAGAGCAAACCAAACCCCCGCAACACCCTTGGCCCGCCACCCTGCCCGAACAAGTGCGCGCCGTGGCCGCCGTGCTGGCCCACACCCCCGCGCCCCTCACCCTGGCCGCCATCGAGTTGCGCTTCAAAGGCCGCGGCCCCTGGAAGAAAAGCCTGCCCACCCTCTTGCAGACCCTCGAAGCCCTGGGCCGCGCGCAGGCGGTGGCGACCGGTGGCGAATTGACGTGGCGGGGGTGAGCGCCTTGGCGGTGCGCAGCAACTGAACACCGTTTCCACACCAGCCCACCACCACGGCCTCGTGCCCGGATGAACCATGCAAAACGCAATGCAACCTGTTTTCAACATGCTGATATCCACCCTGTCGTGGGTGATTCCGTTCGTGGTGGTGGCGTCCATCCTGCGCAGCCCGTGGGCCAAGGGCCATATCGGGGAATGGTTTGTGCGCTTCATGCTGCGTTGGCGGCTGGACAAGGCGGTTTACTTTCCTCTGCACAACGTCACCCTCACCACGCCCGATGGCAGCACGCAGATTGATCATGTGATCGTGTCGCGCTTTGGCATTTTTGCCATTGAAACCAAAAACATGCAGGGCTGGATTTTTGGCAGCGAGCGGCAAGCCGAATGGACGCAAAAAATCTACAAGCGCAGCTTCAGGTTTCAAAACCCGCTGCGCCAGAACTACAAGCACACCAAGGCACTGGAGGCCACGCTGCAGGTGCCACCAGAGGCTGTTCACTCGGTCATTGTGTTTGTGGGCGGCAGCACGTTCAAAACCGAGATGCCCGCCAACGTGACGTTTGGCGGCGGATGCGTGAATTTCATCCTTTCGTTCACGCAGCCCGTTTTTGACACCCGGCAAGTGCAGCGCCTGGTGCAGCAATTGCAAACCGGCCGGTTGGCGCCCACCCGGGCCACGCACACCGCACATGTGCAGCAGCTCAAAGAGCGCCACAACCCCGATGCCGAGCGCAAGTGCCCCCAGTGCGGCAGCGCCATGGCGCTGCGCACCGCAAAGACGGGCGCGCAGGCGGGCAAGCAGTTTTGGGGGTGTTCAACGTTTCCCAAGTGCCGGGTGATGCAGAAGCTTTGAGTGGAGCAATCGCTATTTTTTTAATAGCTGCCAGCGCTTATAAATAAAGCGCTAGCGCCTATTTTCATGCATTTTCTGGCGAACATTCCCGCATCACCCCACCGGCGCCCCGAACAGCGCCCCCACCCCCGCCGTGATGGCCATGGCCAGCGCGCCCCAGAAGGTGACGCGCCAAGCGCCCACCAGCACGCCCGCGCCGCCCGTGCGCGCGGCCACGCCGCCCAGCAGGGCCAGAAACACCAGCGCGGTGCCAGCCACCCAATACAGCAGGCTGCTGGCGGGCGCCACGGCGGCCACCAGCAAAGGCAAGGCCGCGCCGGTGGCAAAGGCGGCGGCCGAGGTGAGCGCGGCCTGCACCGGGCGGGCCGTCATGGCAGTGGAAATTTCGAGTTCGTCGCGCGCATGGGCGCCCAGCGCGTCGTGCGCCATGAGCTGCTGCGCCACCTGCTGCGCCAGCGCGGCGTCCAGCCCCCGGCGCTCGTAGATAGTGGCCAGCTCGCGCGCCTCGCCGGCGGGGTCGGCGGCCAGCTCGCGGCGCTCGCGGTCGATGTCGGCTTTTTCGGTGTCTGCCTGCGAGTGCACCGACACGTATTCCCCCGCCGCCATCGACATGGCCCCGGCCACCAGCCCGGCCACCGCCGTCATCAGGATGGTGGACTGGCTGGCCTGCGCCGCCGCCACGCCCACCACCAGGCTGGCGGTGGAGACGATGCCGTCGTTGGCCCCCAGCACGGCGGCACGCAGCCAGCCGATGCGGTCAGTGCGGTGGCGCTCAAGGTGCATGCGGCGGGTGGCTGAGATCATGGGGCGTGTCTTTGTGCGGGTGGTGAAGGCTGGCAGGGTATGGGGCAATGGGGTGGGGAGTCAAGCACCAGCGCCATCCCCGGCGCCAAAT
>WOZN01000277.1 GCA_011620245.1 Acidovorax sp. | reverse complement strand
TGGAACTCAACATCCCCGACGAGGCCGTGCAGCGCGCGCTCGCGGGCTTCAAGGGCGTGGGCCGGCGCTTCCAGCGCTATGGCGAGTTGCCCGCCAAGGGCGGCGGCCAGTTCACGCTGATCGACGACTATGGCCACCACCCCGTCGAGATGGCCGCCACGCTGGCGGCGGCACGCGGGGCTTTCCCTGGGCGCCGCCTGGTGCTGGCCTTCCAGCCGCACCGCTACAGCCGCACGCGCGACTGTTTTGAAGATTTCGTCAAAGTCATCGGCACGGCCGATGCCGTGCTGCTGACCGAGGTGTATGCCGCCGGCGAGGCCCCGGTGGTGGCGGCCGATGGCCGGTCGCTGGCGCGCGCGCTGCGCGTGGCGGGCCGCGTGGAGCCGGTGTTCGTTGACAACGTGGCAGACCTGCCGCAAGCCATTGCCGACAACGCGCACGCGGGCGACGTGGTGATGTGCATGGGCGCGGGCTCCATCGGTGCCGTGCCCGGAAAAGTCGTCGAAATGCTACAAAATAATGAGCTGCTGCCGCAAGCAGGGAGGGCGCAATGAACATATTTGGCACCAAAGTTGATGCGCGCGCGCTCGGCAAGGTGGCGGTGCTGATGGGCGGCGCATCGGCCGAGCGCGAGGTGTCGCTGATGTCCGGCCGCGGCGTGCTGCAGGCGCTGCGCTCGCGCGGCGTGGATGCCCACGCTTTTGACCCTGCCCACAACGATCTGGGCGAGCTCAGGCGCGGCGGTTACGCCCGCTGCTTCATTGCCCTGCACGGGCGCCATGGCGAAGACGGCACGGTGCAAGGCGCGCTGGAATTGCTGGGCATTCCCTACACCGGCTCCGGCGTGATGGCGTCCAGCATCTCGATGGACAAGATCATGACCAAGCGCATCTGGCGTGCCGAGGGGCTGCCCACGCCCGACTGGCGCCTCGTGGCCAGCGCCGAAGAAACCATGGAGGCCCTGCAGGCGCTGGGCGCGCCCATGATCGTCAAGCCCGCGCGCGAAGGCTCGACCCTCGGACTGACCAAGGTTTCCACGCCCGATGCGTGCGCGCAGGCCTATGCGCTGGCGTCGCGGTACGACCCCGAGGTGCTGTGCGAGCAGTTCATCGAAGGCGACGAGACCACCTGCCCGGTGCTGGGCGAAGGCGCGGGGGCCTATGCGCTGCCGGTGATCCGCATCGTGGCGCCGCAGGGCAACTACGACTACGAGCACAAGTATTTCACCGACGACACGCAATACCACTGCCCGAGCGGCCTGCCCGAGGCAGAGGAGCGCGAGATCCAGCGCATGGTGGTGCAGGCCTATCGCACGCTGGGCTGCCGGGGCTGGGCCAGGGCCGACATCATGATCCGGGCCAGCGACCGCAAGCCCTTCCTGCTGGAAATCAACACCTCGCCAGGCATGACCGGGCATTCGCTGGTGCCCATGTCGGCCCGGGCCGTTGGCATCAGCTACGAAGACCTGTGCATGGGTGTGCTGGCCACGGCCACGCTGGACACGCCGCCGGGCGCCACGCTGAGCCCCGCGCAGGACAAACCCCTGGAGACCGCCGCGCCATGAAGCCGTCGCTGCCTGCACCGCTGGACGTCAAGCTCATGAACCTGACCGCATTGGTCCTGTTCCTGTGCTGCGTCCTGCTGCTGCTGGCGGCGGGCGCGCGCTGGGTGGTGCGCTATCCAGGTTTTTCGGTGGCGCGCATCGTGGTGCAGGGCGAGCTGGTACACAACAACGCCGTGACCTTGCGGGCCAATGTGGCGCCGCAGCTGGCGGGCAACTTTTTCACCATCGACCTGCGCGCTGCGCGGGCGGCCTTCGAGCAGGCGCCCTGGGTGCGCAAGGCCCTGGTGCGGCGCGAATTCCCGGGTGGCCTGCGCGTGGTGCTGCAAGAGCACGATGCCGTCGCCTATTGGGGGCCCGACACGGGCGCGGCACTGGTCAACAGCCAGGGCGAGGTTTTCGAGGCCAACGTGGGCGATGGGGAGCAAGACGGCCTGCCCCGCCTGATGGGCCCCCCGGGCAGTTCGGCCGAGGTGCTGCATATGCATGGCCTGCTGCAGCCGGTGTTCGAGCCGCTGGGCATGGCGGTGGACGAACTGGAGCTGACGGGGCGTGGCGGCTGGCGCGCCACGCTCGACAACGGTGCCGTGCTGGAACTGGGGGGCGGCACGCCGCAGGAGGTGGTGGAGCGCACACAGCGCTTTGCCCGCACGCTGACGCAGGTGGCGGCGCAATACCAGCGCCGCGCCGACGCGCTGGAGTCCGCCGACCTGCGCCATGCCGGGGGCTACGCATTGCGCCTGCGCGGGGTGACAACCGTGACCGCGCAGGCGGCTGCGAAGAAATAGCCGCGCAGAGCGGACGCGACTGGACAGAGCAACGAAGGGCAGACACTGATATGGCAAGAGAATACAAAGACGTGGTGGTGGGGCTGGACATCGGCACGGCCAAGGTCATGGCCGTGGTGGCCGAGGTGCTGCCCAATGGCGAGCTCAAGCTCGCCGGCCTGGGCGTGGCCCCGAGCAATGGCCTCAAGCGCGGCGTGGTGGTGAACATCGACGCCACCGTGCAGAGCATCCAGC
>WOZN01000352.1 GCA_011620245.1 Acidovorax sp. | reverse complement strand
CCCGCCGCGCACAGGCGCCGGGCCATGGGCAGTCCCATCATGCCAATGCCGAGGACGGCAATGCGAAGCGGTGTGGTGGTGGTATGGGCGCGTCCTTGGCAGCTATTTTCTCTGCCGTCATCATGGCCTTTTTCGCTGATGATCCCTGTCAGCGGGCTTGCAATGTGCCGGATATGCCGGGATGCGTGGCACGCGCCAGGAAAAGCGCCACGACCTCGCCTCACCATGGTGCGCGGCCTGGCTGACGCGGGCCCGGCCACGCGCCCGCAGCCGAGCGCATGGGCTACATCAGCAGGTGTTCGCCCGCGTTGTCGCCACCCAGGATCACATAGTTCACCTTGCGCACGTCCATCAGCCTGGTGCCGCCTGCATAGCTGATGGAGCTTTGCACGTCCTGCTCCATCTCCACCAGCGTTTCGGCCAGCTTGCCCTTGATGGGTTCGAGGATGCGCTTGCCTTCCACATGTTTGTACTCGCCCTTGTTGAAGTCGCTGGCCGAGCCGTAGTATTCCTTGAACAGCTCGCCGTCCACCTCGACGGTCTTGCCGGGTGACTCCTCGTGCCCCGCGAACAGCGAGCCGATCATCACCATGCTGGCGCCAAAGCGGATGCTCTTGGCGATGTCGCCATGGCTGCGGATGCCGCCGTCGGCAATGATGGGCCTGGTGGCCACGCGCGCGCACCACTTGAGCGCGCTCAGTTGCCAGCCGCCGGTGCCAAAGCCGGTCTTGAGCTTGGTGATGCACACCTTGCCGGGGCCCACGCCCACCTTGGTGGCGTCGGCACCCCAGTTTTCCAGGTCGATGACGGCCTCGGGCGTGGCCACGTTGCCCGCAATCACAAACGCCTTGGGCAGGTGCTGCTTGAGGTAGCCGATCATGGCCTTCACCGTGTCGGCATGGCCGTGGGCAATGTCGATGGTGATGTACTCGGGGCACAGTCCCTGCGCCGCCAGCTGGTCCACCGTGGCGTAGTCGGGCTGCTTCACGCCCAGCGAAATCGACGCATAGCAGCCCTTGGCGTGCATGTCGCGCACGAACTGCAGGTTGTCCAGGTCAAACCGGTGCATCACGTAGAAATAGCCGTTCTGCGCCAGCCAGGTGCAGATTTTCTCGTCCACCACCGTTTTCATGTTGGCGGGCACCACCGGGATGCGAAAGCTGCGGCCGCCCAGTTCCACGCTGGCGTCGCATTCCGAGCGGCTTTCCACGCGGCATTTGCGCGGCAGCAAAAGTATGTTGTCGTAGTCGAAGATTTCCATGGGATTCCAAGCTCCATCAAGGGACGCGGCAAAACGATTTCTGCTGCGGTGGGCGCTTGGCCTGGAGACCGGTTGTGTGGGCGGGGCCGTCTTGGCCGCACCAAACTCTGCTGAGCGCAGGCACAAAAAAACCGGACTTCAAGAAACTTGGGCCCGGTGCTTGATTCTACTCGCGCGAGCGTTTTGCCCATGCCCCAGTCAGCCATGAGATTGTGAACATCTTCTGATGCCGCTCCGGGCGGGCGGATTGTCTTGCGGCCTGTGCCCGCGTGTACGGTGCACGCGCAAATGCCTGCATACGGGCGAAGGCGCCGGCCATGTTTTTCATGTTGCCGAGCCCTTGGGGGCGGGGTGCTTTCTACAATGGCCGCATGTTCCCACAAGACCCGTTTTCGGGTGCGCCAGAAGCTCTGGTGCCCCCACCCTCCGGTGCGCCCTCGGCCGCATCGCCCCTCCTTGCGAATCTGAACGAAGAGCAACTGGCCGCCGTGACGCTGCCCGCAGGCCATGCGCTCATCCTGGCGGGCGCGGGCTCGGGCAAGACGCGTGTGCTCACCACGCGCATCGCCTGGCTGCTGCAGAACGGCTATGCCACGCCCGGCGGCATTCTGGCCGTCACCTTCACCAACAAGGCCGCCAGGGAGATGGTGGCGCGCCTGTCGGCCATGCTGCCCGTGAACGTGCGCGGCATGTGGATTGGCACCTTCCACGGCCTGTGCAACCGGCTCTTGCGCGCGCACCACAAGGCGGCGGGCCTGGCGCAGTCATTCCAGATTCTGGACACGCAAGACCAGCTCTCGGCCATCAAGCGCCTGTGCAAGCAGCACAACGTGGACGATGAGCGCTTTGCGCCCAAGCAACTGGCCTACTTCATCGCCAACTGCAAGGAAGAAGGCCTGCGCCCCGGCGACGTGCCCACGCCCGACAGCGATGCGCGCAAGAAGGTCGAGATCTACCAGCTCTACGAAGAGCAATGCCAGCGCGAAGGCGTGGTCGATTTCGGCGAGCTGATGCTGCGCTCTTACGAACTGCTGCGCGACAACGACCCCATCCGCGAGCATTACCAGCGCCGGTTTCAGCATATCCTGGTGGACGAGTTCCAGGACACCAACAAGCTGCAATATGCCTGGCTCAAACTGCTGGCCGGCAACGAGGTAAATGGGCGCTTTGAGGCGCGCGGCAGCGTGATTGCCGTGGGCGACGATGACCAGAGCATCTACGCCTTTCGCGGCGCGCGCGCGGGCAACATGGCCGACTTCGTGCGCGAGTTCGACGTGCAGCGCCAGATCAAGCTCGAGCAGAACTACCGCAGCTACAGCAACATCCTCGATGCGGCCAACGCCCTCATCAGCCACAACAGCCGCCGCCTGGGCAAAAACCTGCGCACCACGCAGGGCGCGGGCGAGCCCGTGCGGGTGTACGAGGCCAGCTCCGACCTGACCGAGGCGCAGTGGATGGTCGATGAGATCAAGCAGTTGGTGAAGAACGACGGCTTCGAGCGCAAGGAAATCGCCGTGCTCTACCGCAGCAATGCGCAAAGCCGGGTGATCGAATCGGCCCTGTTCAACGCCAGCGTGCCCTACCGCGTGTACGGTGGCCTGCGCTTTTTCGAGCGCGCTGAAATCAAGCACGCATTGGCCTACCTGCGCCTTTTGGAGAACCCGCACGACGACACCAGCTTCAGCCGCGTGGTCAACTTCCCGCCGCGCGGCATTGGTGCGCGCAGCATCGAGGTGCTGCAGGATGCCGCCCGCGCCGCAGGCTGCTCGCTGCACGACGCCGTGAGCACCGTGCCGGGCAAGGCGGGCACCCATCTGCGCGCGTTTGTGGCGATGGTCGATGTGCTGCGCGAGCAGACGCAGGGCATGAACCTGCGCGGCATCATCGAGCAGATGCTCGAATCCACCGGGCTGGTGGAGCATTTCCGCACCGAAAAGGAAGGCGCCGACCGCATCGAGAACCTGGAAGAACTCGTCAATGCCGCCGAGAGCTTTGTCACGCAGGAAGGCTTTGGCCGCGACGCCGTGGCATTGCCGCTGGATGAGCATGGCACGCCGCTCATGCAAAGCGCCCAAAGCCCGGTGAGCCAGGGCCTGGACCCCAACGCGCCGGTGCTGGACGAGCCTTTGACACCAGCGATCCCCGGCATCGTGGACATCGATACCGGCGAAACCCTCTCGCCCCTGGCCGCCTTCCTGACCCACGCTGCGCTGGAGGCGGGCGACAACCAGGCCCAGGCCGGGCAGGACGCCGTGCAGTTGATGACCGTGCATGCCAGCAAGGGCCTGGAGTTCGACGCCGTCTTCATCGGTGGCCTGGAAGAGGGCCTGTTTCCCCACGAAAACTCCGCCAGCGACCCCAATGGCCTGGAGGAAGAACGCCGCCTGATGTATGTGGCCATCACCCGCGCCCGCAAGCGCCTGTACCTGAGCCATTCGCAAACGCGCATGCTGCACGGCCACACGCGCTACAACGCCAAGAGCCGCTTCTTCGACGAGTTGCCCGAGCAAGCCCTCAAGTGGATCACGCCCAGGCGGCGAGGCTTCGGTTCGTTTGCTCCTGATATGGGAGCTGGCAGCGCTTACCCATCAAGCGCTAGAGGCCAATTTGGCTTCAAATCAGAAACCTTTGCCAGCCCGCCAGTGCCGGTGCAGAAGGCCGCGCCATCGCACGGCCTGCGCGCAGGGATCAACGTTTTTCACACCAAGTTCGGCGAAGGCAAGGTGCTGGCCATCGAAGGCCAGGGCGACGATGCGCGCGCGCAGGTCAACTTTCCGCGCCACGGCACCAAGTGGCTGGCGCTGAGCGTGGCCAAGCTCACGGTGGTGGAATGAACGCACCAGCCGCTCGGAACGAAGTCTTCTGTATCTGAAAAAAACAGAACCTACGCAAATAGGGATGCACAACGGTACATGCCTTTGTGGCAGGCGGCTTGCCTGGGCCGGTTTTGCGTAAGTCATGAAAAAGAGACTGCAAAAAAATTGTGCTGGGCACCATTTTGGGTGTGGCACCGGGCATCGTGTTCGCCGTCATCTTCTCCAGCGTGGCCGGCCGCGTCCACCTGCATGGCTGCCGTAGCAAGCCGCTGACCTGGGATGGTTTTTCAGATGCTTCTGAATTGATAGCTTATGGCGCTTGTCCTGATTGGTCTGGAGCCGTATTTCGCTCTAAAAACGTGTTCACGATTTCAGTGCAGAAACCATGGCGCAATGAAAAAGGCGGGGCATCAGCCCCGCCTTTTTGGATGAAAGGCATGCCCGAACGTGGATCAGCCCAGATACATTTGCGTTGGCGTGCTTGTGAGGTAGCCCACGGCGGCGCCGAACTTGTCCTTGTAGTTGGCCTTGAGCGCCGTGACCACTGCATCGGGCAAACCGGAGCGGTCGCCCGGGTGCTGGAAGTTGCTCATGATGTAGGTCCAGCCGTTGATCTCGTCCACGGCATGCAGGCCCGTGGATTCGCCGCCTGCGGGGATCGACATGATGCGCGACAGCTGCTTGGTGTCGATGTTGTAGGCCCACAGGAAGTTGTTGACATGCTGGCTGCTGTCCTCGCCGATGAACAGGGTGCGCATCTTTTCCGAGAACTTCAGGTTGTCCGGGTTGGCGATCTTGTTCGGGTTGGCCGTGTTGCCCAGTGCGTCTGCCGTGATGTCTTCACCTGCCAGCAGCGCCTTGGTGTCCACAGGCATCCATTCGCTGTTGATGGCAGCGCCCGCCGTGTCTTTTTGCCCACCCTTGAGGTTCAGCGCCATCACCACGCCAGCCTTGAGCTGCTTGGGGATGGAGATGCCGTTGCCGGGAACGTTGGCGGCGTTGCCGGCCACCATGGAGTCCTGGCAGTTTTGCAGCGCCGAGTAGGCAATCTTGTCCTTGATGTTGACGGTGGTGCCTTCCATCTTGGTAAAGCCGCAGCTCGCGCCCTTGAAGGCGGCGTAGCGGTGGGTTTCCAGGAAGGCAGCGGCCTTTTCCATGCCGGGATTGATCTTGATCCACTCGGTCTTGCCGTTGGCGACGATTTTGGTGTAGCTGGCATCGTTCGGGTCCGCCTTCACCACGCTCATGATGTCTGTGGGCTGGACTGTGTTGGCGAGTTGCTCGATTTCGGCGCTGGTGGCCGAACCCAGCTTGATCCAGGTCAGCGCTGCGCCGCTGGTGGCGGCGGGGTCGATGGAGAAGCCTGCGCCCACCTTGGCGGCATACAGCGTGCCGGACGACAGATCTTTTTCCTTGTCGGCCACGAACACGAAGTAGGCGCTGTTGGTGGCGTCGTCACCCATCAGGGTCGTGCGGCTGTCGGGCATGACCTGCACCAGCTCGTGCGAGATGCGGCCCATGCAGAAATGCTTCTTGATGCTGCCCGTGCCGTCGGGGTTGACGGTGACTTCGGGCATGTGGCCATAGTGGTAGGGGTTGGCCTTGGCGGCGTCGCCATACAGGTTCTTGCTGAAGTCGTCCATGTAGTTGGCGCTTCGGGCAGCAAAGGCGTCTGGCTCGTACTCTTCGCTCGACAGGTGGGTGCCCCAGGGCGACAGGCTGGCGCCGCAGGTGATCCACAGGCCGTGCACCTTGGAGGTGTCCACGTTGTGGTACTTGACCAGGCTGAGCTTGCCGGTGGTCTGGTCCTGGTCGAGCGTCAGCACGGCGATGGGCGAGGGCAGCTTGCCGTACATGCCGGTCTTGCCATCCTGGGCCAAGGTGGTGTATTCAAACTGCACCACGGCAAAAACCGCCTTGCCCTTGAGGCCGGTGACCGTGGGGTTGGCCACCGTCAGCAGCGAGGTGCCGTCGGGGGCATCAGAGAAATACTGGCGCTCGCTGCCTGGCACTGTGGCGTCGATGAGGGGCTTGTTGTTGATGTCGTAGTAACCGCCCGAGAGAATCGTGCCGCCCTTGCCGTCGGGGACCATGTCGCCCGTGATGAAGAACGGCTGGTAGGCCAGCTGGTACGACCTCACCGAGTCGTCGCTCAGCTTGATGTTCAGGCTGGAACCCACGCTCGTGGTGGCCATGGCAGCGGCGTTTGCCAGCGTGGGCGCGGCCATCGCCGTGAAGCTGGCAGAGACATAGCTGGCGTCGTCATCGCTGCCGCCGCAGGCAGCCAGAAACGAAGCAGAGGCGCTGGCACCGAGCGGCAGAAGGGGAATGCCTGCCAGAAATTGCAGAGCCTTACGGCGGGTGGGGGTCGTCGTGTGGGACATTTTTGTGTTTCCAGGTTGGTATGTGGACAGGCAGGAAGCGTCTTTGCGTGCCACCGGCCATATGGCGGCGGCGCCAGGGCGGAGCGCTGTTTCCAGCTGCCGATACTAGAAATGCCCTGTGACAGACGTTTGACGCTTGCATGACGTTTTGCCAACCGCAATGGGCTCTATTGGGTGGGGTTTGCAGCGTGGGGTTTGCAGCGTGGGGTTTGCGCTGTCCGCGCAGAGGGCCTGTCACACCGCTGGGTGCGGCAGGGGGCCGCCGTGAAGCCATGCACAGGCGCCAGGCCCAGCACGATGCAGCCGGGCTGCGTCCTGCGGCTTGTGCGTGTTGCAGGGGACGAACGTGCAACCTGTGAAATGGCGCGCTGCCCGCGGCGCTCTGGCATGGAATTCACCGCCCTTGGCTCCCGCTGTCCGAAGGGTCGGCTGCCTTGCCGGGCGCGCCTTAGATCGTGAACAGTGTCTTACACCGTGCCGTCCGGCCCCGGTGCGGAATCGGACGGGTTGCCGTGCAATGCCTGTGGCTGGGGCTTTTCGGGTGGCTCAAAACAATCACGGAACGTGAAAACCACCGATGTGAAGAACATCGCCGCCATCATCATGGCTGCGCCCACCATGACGCCGCCCATCACCGAGGCAAGCCCTCCCACGGCCAGCAGGCCCGCCACCAGGCTGACCACCAGGCCGCCCAGCAGAAACACGCCCATCCATGCGAGCCCATAGACCGTGAAGGCGCCAAAATTGCGCAGGCAGGCCACGATGCTGAAGAACAGGCTTTTCACCGGCGGCACGCCATGCCAGTGCACCAGGCCGGGTGCATGCCAGAACAGCAGGGACAGGGGCAGGTACAGCAGCATGGACAGCCACATGGCGCCCTGGAAGGCGGGCGTTTCGGCCATCTCGCGGGTGAGCGGGGCGCCGCCCAGGTACACCTGTGCGAACTGCCCTCCGTCGATCAGTGCCGACAGGCCCATCACCGCGAGAAAGCCCGCCGCATACAGCGCGCCCAGCACCAGCATGCTGCGCAGGTGCTGCTGCCCGGTGCGAAAGGCCGCCAGCAGCACGGCAGGCGTGGGAATGCGGCCTTGCATGGCCTCGGCGGCGGCCACCATCATGGCCAGTGTGGCCGAGGGCAGCAGGGCCAGCGCCACGGCGGGGCCCACCAGCGGAATCATGGTGGCCAGGGACATGGCCACCATGGTCATGAAAAACAGCGCCGCCAGTGCCATGGGTTGCCGCCAGAACGCCCGGATGCCAAGCTTGACCCAGGCCAGGCCGGTGCGTGCGGGGACGATGTGGAGTTTCATGGACAGGTTTTGATGATCAGAAAAGGGCCCCGGGCCGCTGGTGGCAGGGCAGCATGGGCGAATTTAACCCAGTGCCCCAAAAGGCACCGGTGTGAAGGGGTTCAGGCGTGCACCGGATGGGCAATGCGGCCCTGCAGAACGCGTTCGAAATGCGTGGGGTCGTGCGGGGTGAGCAGGGAGGCTTCACGGGGCAGGTAAAAATCCCACAGCCGCGAAATCCAGAACCGCAGGGCGCCCGCCCGCAGCATGGCGGGCAGCAGTTCGCGCTCAGCCGCGGTCAAGGGCCGCTCGGCCTGGTAGGCGTTCAGCATGCTGGCGGCGCGGGTGGCATCGTGGGCGCCCGTGGGCAGGTCGATGCACCAGTCGTTCAGGCAGACGGCCAGGTCGAACAGCCAGGTGTCCACGCCCGCAAAATAAAAGTCGAAGCAGCCGGTGAGTTCCTCGCCGTCAAACATCACGTTGTCGCGGAACAGGTCGGCATGCACAGGGCCGCGCGGCAGCGCCGCATAGGCCGATGATGCGGCCACATGGTTCTGGTAGGCCAGCTCGGAGCGCAGCAGCGCGGCCTGCCCGGGGCCAATGTGGGGCAGCACCACGGGCACGGTTTCGTTCCACCAGGTCAGGCCGCGCAGGTTGGGCTGGTGCCGGTCAAAATCGCGCCCCGCCTGGTGCATGCGCGCCAGCATGGTCCCCACGGCCGCGCAGTGCACGGGCTGCGGCGCCAGCTGGCTTTTGCCGCGCAGCTTGTTCACCACGGCCGCCGGCTTGCCGCACACGGTGTGCAGGATGTCGCCGTTCTGGTCGGGCCTGGGGTCGGGCACCGGCAGGCCGTGGCGGGCAAGGTGCTTCATCAGGTACAGGTAAAACGGCAGTTGCTCGGCGGTGAGGCGCTCGAACAGCGTGAGCACGAACTCGCCCTGGTCGCTGGTGAGAAAGTAGTTGGTGTTTTCGATGCCACCCTCGATGCCGCGCAGCGCCACCAGTTCACCCAGCTGCAAACGGCGCAGCAGTTCGCGCGCCTCATTCGTCGAGACTTCGGTAAAAACGGCCATCGCTCAGCGCAAATACGGGAAAGAAAAAAAGGGAAGGGATGCAGCCCGCTCGCTGCGTCAGAACTTGATCACGTTCCAGACGCGGGGGGCTGTGTTGGTCTCGGCGCCGTTCTGGCTGCCGGCGCGGCTGCGCGCTCCGTCGGGCGACTGCACTTCATACTCGGGCATGTTGCCCGTCTTGGGTTGCACGGTGATGCTCTGTGTCTGGCCGCCGATGCGCAGTTCGTCAACGCGGCTGCCCTCGTCTTCCACGCGGATGCGCTCGATGCGCTGGTTCTTGCGACCTTTCAGTGGCTCTGGATTTGGAAGCTGCTCGCGCTTGTCTGCATTGCCTTGTGGGGCAATTTGAGGGGTGGTCTGGGCCAGCAGGGGGCTGGCGGTCAGGCCCAGCAGCAAAAAAAGGTGAACAGCGCGCATGGCGCCATTGTAGGCGTCGCGTGCCGGCGCGTTGCCTGGTGGCGCCCACCGGGGGCGGCCGCGGCTTCCTGTGCACAATCGCCCCATCATGAGTGACAAAAAGACCCTGCTGCTGGTGGATGGCTCCAGCTACCTCTACCGTGCCTTCCATGCCATGCCCGACCTGCGCGCCGTGCCCGGCGACCCGGCCAGCGCCGCCACGGGCGCCATCCGCGGCATGATCAACATGCTGCAGGCGCTGCGCAAGGAGGTGCATGCCGACTACGCCGCCTGCGTGTTCGACGCTCAGGGCCCTACTTTTCGCGATGCGCTGTACCCTGAATACAAGCAGCACCGCGCCCCCATGCCCGACGACCTGCGCGCGCAGATTGCCCCCATCCATGAGGTGGTGCGACTGATGGGCTGGAAGGTGCTGGACGTGCCCGGCGTCGAGGCCGATGACGTGATCGGCACGCTGGCCGTAACGGCGGCGCGCCAGGGCATCGAGGTCATCGTGAGCAGCGGCGACAAGGACCTGGCGCAACTGGTGGACGAGCACATCACCATCATCGACACCATGAGCGGCAAGCGCCGCGACCAGGCCGGCGTGGAGGCCGAGTTCGGCGTGCCCGCGCGGCTGATGGTGGATTTTCAGGCACTGGTGGGCGATGCCATCGACAACGTGCCCGGCGTGGAGAAGGTGGGCCCCAAGACGGCGGCCAAATGGCTGCAGGAATACGGCTCGCTCGACGCCGTGGTGCAGAACGCCGACAAGATCAAGGGCGTGGCCGGTGAGAATCTGCGCAAGGCGCTGGCCTGGCTGCCCAAGAGCCGCCAGCTGCTGACCATCAAGACCGATTGCGACCTGAACGGCTGGGTCGAGGGCCTGCCGTCGCTCGATGCCATCACCGTCGGCGCGCCGGACACGCCCCGGCTCAAGGAATTTTACGAGCGGTACGGTTTCAAGAGCCTGGTGCGGGCGCTGCAGGGCGAGGCCCCGGCGAGCGCGTCCACGTCCATGGTGGCCGTACCGGGCGAAAGCGGCGACCTCTTCGCTGACCATTCCGCCAGCCTGGTGGCCGAAGAAGCGCAGCACCGCACGGTGGTGTACGACACCATCCTGAACTGGACCGATTTCGATCACTGGCTGCAGCGCCTGACCAAGGCCGAACTGGTGGCGCTGGACACCGAGACCACCTCGCTCGACGAGATGCGCGCCGAGATCGTGGGCATCAGTTTCAGCGTGCAGCCCGGCGAGGCGGCCTACATCCCGCTGGCCCATGCCGGGCCGGACGCGCCCGCGCAGTTGCCGCGCGATGAAGTGCTGGCGCGTTTCAAGCCCTGGCTGGAAGACGCCAAGCGCCACAAGCTGGGCCAGCACATCAAATACGACCGCCATGTGTTTGCCAACCATGGCATTGAGGTGCAGGGCTACGTGCACGACACCATGCTGCAAAGCTACGTGCTCGAAGTGCACAAGCCCCACAACCTCGCCAGCCTGGCCGAGCGCCACACAGGCCGCAAAGGCATCAGCTACGAAGACCTGTGTGGCAAGGGCACGCACCAGATCCCGTTCGCCCAGGTGCCGGTGGACAAGGCAGCGGCGTATTCGTGTGAAGACTCGGACCAGACGCTGGATGTGCACCTGGCGCTGTGGCCGCTGCTGCAGGCCAACGACAAGCTGCGCTTCATCTACGAGCTGGAAATCGCCAGCAGCGAGGTGCTCTACCGCATCGAGCGCAACGGCGTGCTCATCGACGCGCCCACGCTCGCGCAGCAGAGCCACGAGCTGGGCCAGCGCATCATGCAGCTCGAAACCGAGGCGTATGAGATAGCGGGCCAGCCCTTCAACCTCAGCAGCCCCAAGCAGCTCGGTGAAATCTTCTTCGACAAGCTGGGCATGCCCGTGGTCAAGAAAACCGCCACCGGCGCGCGCAGCACCGACGAAGAGGTGCTCGAAAAGCTGGCCGAGGATTTCCCCCTGCCCGCCAAGCTGCTGGAGCACCGCAGCCTGGTCAAGCTCAAGGGCACCTACACCGACAAGCTCGCGCAACTGGCGCTGCCGCGCACCGGCCGCGTACACACGCACTATGCGCAGGCCGTGGCGGTCACCGGCCGGCTGTCGAGCAACGACCCCAACCTGCAGAACATCCCCATCCGCACAGCCGAGGGCCGGCGCATCCGCGAGGCCTTCATCGCGCCCGCCGGCTGCGTGATTGCCAGCGCCGACTACAGCCAGATCGAGCTGCGCATCATGGCCCACCTGAGCGGCGACCATGCGCTCTTGCACGCCTTCCATGCCGGCCTGGACGTGCACCGCGCCACCGCCGCCGAGGTGTTTGGCGTGGCGCTGGACCAGGTGACGAGCGAGCAGCGCCGCTACGCAAAGGTCATCAACTTCGGCCTGATCTACGGCATGAGCAGCTTTGGCCTGGCAAAGAACCTGGGCATCGAGACCAAGGCCGCCGCCGCCTACATCGACAAATATTTCCAGCGCTACCCCGGCGTGAAGCAGTACATGGATGAAACCAAGGTCGCCGCCAAGTCCATGGGCTATGTCGAAACGGTGTTCGGCCGGCGCCTGTACCTGCCCGAGATCAACTCACCCAACGGCCCGCGTCGCGCCGGCGCCGAGCGCGCCGCCATCAACGCGCCCATGCAGGGCACGGCAGCCGACCTGATCAAGATGGCCATGGTGAAGGTGCAGCAGGTGCTGGACGCCGAAAAGCCCATGATCAAAATGATCATGCAGGTGCACGATGAACTCGTGTTCGAGTTGCCCGAGGGTGAGGTGGACTGGCTGCGCAGCCACATCCCGCGCCTGATGGCCGGTGTGGCCGACCTCAAGGTGCCGCTACTGGCCGAGGTGGGCGTGGGGCCGAACTGGGACAAGGCGCATTGATCCTAAAAATGGCAGTTGGATGCGCCCGCCGGTGCCGTGATCGGGGTGCCAGGCAAGGCTGAGCG
>WOZN01000409.1 GCA_011620245.1 Acidovorax sp. | reverse complement strand
TCCTTCAGCACCGCTGAGGTTTTGAAGGAAAAAAACCGCGCAAGCGCTTATGGATAAAGCGCCAGTAGCTATCAATAAAGGAGCGATCAGGCAGCCGCTGGCGATGCGAACGGGCGAGGAGCCGGCTGCGCCGGGCCTGCGCCCCCCTCGCCCTCCAGCGATTGCAGCAGCGCCCAGCCCAGTGGCCATTCGCCATGGCCGGAGTCGATATTGATGTGCCCGGCATTCTGCATGCGCACAAACTCACTGCCCCAGGCCCGCGCGTAGGCGCCCGCCAGGCGAATCGGGCAATACGGGTCGTTGCTGCTGGCCACCACGATGCTGCGGTAGGGCAGCGCGGCATAGGGCACGGGCGCAAAGTCGTTCAGTATGGCGCGGCGCTCGGGGTCGGCTGGGGCCACCAGCAGCGCACCGCGCACGCGGGCCGTGGCTTCGGGGCCCATGTGGGTGGTGGCGATGCAGCCCAGGCTGTGCGCTACGATGACCACGGGGCTGGGTGCTGCCAGCACGGTCTTTTCGAGCTGCCCTACCCAGGCCAGCCGCGTGGGCGTGATCCAGTCGTCCTGCACCACGCGGCGCGCATGTGGCAGGCGCTCGGCCCACAGGCTTTGCCAATGGCCGGGGCCGGAGTCGCGCCAGCCGGGCACGATGATGATGGAGGTGGTGGTCACAATGCTGGCATTCTGCGAGCCACCCCTTAAAACCCAAACGAATATATTGTTGTTACTTAATCACCAAAACGTCTAACAAAACATCCAGGCCGCGCCTCGTTGGCCCAAAGCGGTATGCCCGAACCGGGCAGCGATTTCACGCCATCGTCGCTCGCCAGCCAGTCGTCGCGCCATCGCCTGCCAAGCGCGCAGCGCAGCGATGACCGACTCAGAACCTGTTCACAATCTCAGATGTCCGCGCCGTCCGGCCCCTGCAATGCCTGCCGCGCGATCAGGCTGCTGCGGCCCGGCATGGCTTCACCCAGGTAGTCCAGAAAACTCCGCACGGCGGGCGACAGACCCCGGCGCGATGGAAACACCGCATGCACGATGGCGGGCGCAGGCGCCCAGTCGGGCAGCACGCGCACCAGCTTGCGCTCTCGCATTTCGTCCTGGCACATGTAGTCGGGCATCCAGCACACCCCGGTGCCGGCCACCGCCGCATATTTGAGTGTGAGCAGGTCGTCGGCCACATAGCGCGGCTGGTGCTGCACCGTCTGGTGTGCACCGCCGGGGCCGATGAGGTTCCAGGTGGAGCGCCCATCGGGTGCCGACATGGCAATGCTGTCCATGCGGGCCAGATCCTCCAGCGTGCGGGGAGCGCCCTGGCGTGCCAGCAAATCGGGGCTGGCCACCAGGATCTGCGTGCTGTGGTCCAGACGCTTGACCACCATGCTGCCGCTGTCCTCCAGCGTGGCGCGCACACGCAGCGCCACGTCGATGCCCTCTTCCACAAGGTTCACCGCGCGGTTGCTCACCAGCATCTCGATGCGCACCTGGGGGTGGCTGGCCAGGAAGGGCGGCATCATCTCGGCCACCACCGTATGGGCCAGGGTGACGGGGCAACTCACGCGGATGGTGCCGCGCGGCTCGGTCTGCACCTGGGCCACCGTGTCGGCAGCGGCCTGGGCCGATTCGCGCATGGCCTGGCAGTGGCGCAGATAGGCATCACCCACTTCGGTCAGCGACAGCTTGCGCGTGGTGCGCTGCAGCAAACGCACGCCCAGCTGGGCCTCCAGCCCGGAAACACGCCGCGACAGGCGGGATTTGGGAATACCCAGGGCGCGCCCCGCTGCCGCAAAGCCGCCGCGCTCCACCACTTCGGCAAAGTACAGCATGTCGTTCAGGTCTTGCATGTCGGCATCCATTGTTCTACTGATAGAACAACCTATCGCAAAATCACCGACTTATCAATCCAGCGCAACAATTGCACAATCTTTCCATGGCCACATACCGTGACCGCCCCTTCGTCAAGGAGAAACTCATGCAACTGCTTCACATTGATTCCGCCATCACCGGTGCCAATTCCGTTTCGCGCCAGCTGACCGCACAGATCGTGGAGGCCTACAAGGCCAGCCACCCCGGCACGCAAGTGAGCCATCTGGACCTTGTGGCCAGCGCCCCCGCCCACTTCACCATGGACGCCATGGCCCTGCGCACCGGCCAGACCGAAGGCCTGAGCGAAGCGCAAAAGCGCGAAAACGCCGTGACCGAGCAACTGGTCAGCCAGTTCCTGGCGGCCGACGTGGTGGTGATCGGCGCACCGCTCTACAACTTCAGCATTCCCACGCAGCTCAAGGCCTGGATTGACCGCATTGCCCAGCCCGGCCGCACGTTCCAGTACACCGCCAACGGCCCCGAAGGCCTGGTCAAGGGCAAGACCGTGTTCATTGCCTCCACCCGTGGCGGCGTGTATTCCACCAGCGAATTCGGCCAGGCCATGGAACACCAGGAAAGCTACCTGAAGGTCGTGCTGGGCTTCTTCGGCGTGACCGACATACGCATTGTGCGCGCCGAAGGCTTGGCCATGGGCGACGCGGCCAAGGCCGCCGCACTGGAAAGCGCTGCCCAGGCCATTCGCAACCAGGTAGCCGCCAAT
>WOZN01000249.1 GCA_011620245.1 Acidovorax sp. | reverse complement strand
TCGGGCAT
Source organism: Acidovorax sp. (assembly GCA_011620245.1). Lineage (GTDB taxonomy): Bacteria > Pseudomonadota > Gammaproteobacteria > Burkholderiales > Burkholderiaceae_C > Acidovorax. The sequence continues at coordinate 2,585 of WOZN01000249.1, read as the reverse complement.
CAGAAGGTGCTCACGATCGTTGATCCGGCCCTTTGTTGCATCAACTACCGTTCAGGCTGAGCCCTTCGACAGGCCTGTCCTGAGCTTGCCGAAGGGCTCAGGGCGAACGGTTCAGACTTCAGCGGGCCGCATCAATAGGCTGCCGGAACTACGGGCGTTGCAGCACCATCGGTCTCTGCCACCGGTGCAGCCCCTGCCACGCACACCCGGTTGCGCCCCCCGGACTTGGCCTGGTAGAGCGCCCGATCCGCCAGGTCGATCAGTGCGGCCGGCGCCATTGCGGCGTTGTGCGCGCAAGCCACGCCCACCGACAGTGTGACGCCCACCGGTTGACCATCGGCCAGCCAGCACCGCTCGGCCACCTGTTGGCGCAAGGCTTGCGCTCGGTCCACGGCGGTTTGCAGGCCCATGCCGGGCAAGAGCGCCAAGAATTCCTCCCCGCCATAGCGGCAGCAGATGTCGCTCGGCCGCATGGTCTGCAGCAACAGGACCGCGACCTGGCGCAGGACCTCGTCCCCGGCGGCATGGCCATGGCGGTCGTTGATCTGCTTGAAATGGTCCAGATCGATCAGCAGCAGGGCCAGGGTGGCCCCCTCGCCCGCGCAGCCTTCGAGCTCCCGCTGCAATGCAGTGTCCAGGTAGCGGCGGTTGTACAAACCGGTCAGCGGGTCGCGATGGGCCTGCTCGGTCAGCTGGGCCTGCAGGGACTGGACCGCCTGCAGCTGGCTCTGCAGTGCCGCCTCGCGCTGGCGCAGCTTCGCCCGCGTAGCGCTGAGCACGACGGTGCGGGTATGGGCACCGCGGGCAAACAGCACCAGGTAGACCGACAGGCACAGCATGCTCAGGGCGCTGACGCTCAACGATGTGCCGGGGGTAAAGCGCCACCCGGCCACTGCCACCACCAATGCCGCCCCCAGCGCCACCGCAGCCAATGCCTGCAACCCCCCCTTGAGCGCCCGGAACGCAGTCATGTTGATGCAGCCGCAAATAACCAGGGTGTAGGCGATCCAGAGCGGAAACCCCAGCGCCGCGGCCCACAGGCCGAAACAGAAGTTGTCGAGCAACATGTTCTGGATTTCTGCCGCCAGCGGGTCCTTGGCGTAGCGGGCCCGCAGATACACGATATGCGGATAGACCAGAAACTGCAGCACCATGAGCCACCATGCCCAGGGGCCATAACCCTGCTCCAGAAAGTGGACCGCAAGGACGGCGGCAACGATCAGCCAGGACGCGCTGCGATTGCGGTGGTTCATGCGAACCACCCAGTGGGTTGGCGCGGCAGGGACGGCAGTCATGGAGTTGGTGCGGCAATGGCGGACAAGGAATCGCCCGTGAACGGATGCAGGGAGAACCGCCCCCACTGCGATCGCCTCACGGCCGCCAGCAGGAGATGTCTCACACTGTAACAAAAATGACAAAACGATCCCCATCCGCGCATCCAGACTTGCCGACCGGCTGTGCGCCGCACCAGCCCATCACCGTCTTGGTGCCATCCACACCGTCTTGCGTTCCGGCAACTGCGCATCGGGTGCGCGCACGGGCGTGGCGCAGCCCCCGCAATCGCTGCAGGCCCCGCAGGAGGGCGCCTTGCCCAGCCCCGGCCGCAATGCGCCCAGGCGTTTGCGCAGCGCAGCGGGCATCCAGTACCAGCCCGCATAGCCCCCCGCCAGCGCCACGATGGCGCCCACCAGGATGTCTTGCCACATGATCAGGCGCCTCCCCACCACAGTGCCAGCCGGTAGGTCGTCCAGCTCGCGGCATAGGCCAATGCAAAAAGATAGGCGGCCATCAGCCAGGCCAGGCGCCAGGAGTTGGTCTCGCGTCGTACCGTGGCCAGCGTGGACAGGCACTGGGGGGCAAACACGAACCACACCAGCAGCGACAGCGCCGTGGCCAGCGGCCATTGCCGTGCAATCAGCGGCCCCAGCTGCGCCGCCACGTCGTCGCCCGACGCCGACAGTGCATACACCGTGCCCAGCGCGCTCACCACCACCTCGCGCGCGGCCATGCCGGGCACCAGCGCCACGGCGATCTGCCAGGTGAAGCCCAGGGGCGCGAAGATGACCTCCAGCGCACGGCCCAGTTGCCCGGCAAAGCTGTACTGGATGGCCGGGCCCACAGCCCCCTCGGGTGCGGCCGGGTACGACGACAGAAACCACAGCAGCACCGTCATCGCAAGAATGATGCCGCCCACGCGCTGGAGGAAGATCATCGCGCGCTCGTACAGGCCGCGTGCCAGGCTGCGCAGGTTGGGCAGCCGGTAGGGCGGCAGTTCCATCAGCAGGGGCGTGGCCCGCATCGGGCCGCGCCAGATCTTCAGCACGGCCGCCACGGCCATGGCACTCAGGATGCCGCCCATGTACAGCCCGAACATCACCAGGCCCTGCAGACTGAAAACGCCCCACACGGTGCGTGCGGGAATGAAGGCTGCGATCAGCAGCGCATACACCGGCAGGCGCGCCGAGCAGGTCATGAGGGGCGCAATCATGATGGTGACCAGACGCTCGCGCCAATGGGTGATGGTGCGCGTGGCCATGATGCCCGGTATGGCGCAGGCAAAGCTCGACAGCAGCGGAATGAACGAG
>WOZN01000129.1 GCA_011620245.1 Acidovorax sp. | reverse complement strand
GCATACACCGCCTTGTCGAGGCCGCCGTGCACGCTCAGGTCGGCCTGCTCGTCGCCGGCCAGGCCCAGTCGGCCCACGGCAACGGGGCCGGGCGTGGATGACTTGCCGATGGCGGTGAGGATCTTGCGCTCGCCGATGCGCACGGGCTGGGCCGTTCCTACATTCACGCTGTGCAGTTGCAACGTCTGGGCCATGGGCTGCACCGGTTAGCGAGCCCTTAGAGCGGGTGCTCGGTGTAAAAGCGCCCACCGTGGTACAGCAGGGGCGACATGCCGCCGTGGTGCTGGCAGCGCTCGACCTCGCCGACAAAGATCACATGGTCGCCTTCTTCATAGCGGCTACGGTTGAAGCACTCGAAGGTGGCCGCCGCGCCCGCGAGCAAGGGCGCGCCGCTGATGCCGGGGTGGTGCTCCACGCCCGCGAAGCGGTCGATCCCGCGGGCGGCAAAGCGCTCGGCCAGAGCCTTCTGGTTGGCGGCCAGCACGTTGATGGCGTAATGGGAGCCGTTGGCAAAGGCCGGCATCGATGCGGCCGCGCGCGACAGGCTCCACAGCACCAGGGGCGGCTCCAGCGACACCGAGTTGAACGAATTGGCGGTGAGCCCGATGAGTTCGCCCGCTGCGCTGCGGGCCGTCACGATGGTCACCCCGGTGGCGAACATGCCCAGCGCATCGCGAAACTCGCGCGCGGAAAAACTCGGCGGGCGGGCCAGTGCAGGGGAGGGCAGGGAACTGTTCACAAAAACGGGGCGCAGAGCCGTGGGGATGGGGATGGCTATTATGGTGTGGCGCCCGAAACCGCGCAGGCGTGGGGCATATCCAGCGGGCTTGGCCCTTCACCGAACACGGCATGGCACGCGTTTGCAACGCCGCGGTTTTATGTGCCGCAGAACGTCGAACACTACGGTAGAAAACCGAAGCCTATTGCGGGCTCTGCGCCGCTGATCAGCTCGGCCAGCGCCTTGCCCGAGCCCGCGCCATGCGTCCAGCCCAGGGTGCCGTGGCCGGCATTCACCCATAGCTTGCCCAGGCGCGTGCGGCCGATGAACGGAATATTGGTGGGGGTGGCCGGGCGCAGGCCGCACCAGTATTGCGGGTTGCCGCCCTGCTCGGGCGTGCGGGTGTCGCACACGCCGGGCAGGATCTCTTCGATGCGGCGTGACAGCATATGGCAGCGCGCCCTGGCCACGGGGCTGTCCAGCGACAGGTCGAACCCGCCCAGCTCGATGGTGCCGGCCACACGCAGCACATCGCCCAGGCGGCTCATGGCGATCTTCTTGCCGTCGTCGATGGTGGACACCATGGGCGCGCCCTCGGGCCTGAGCAGCGGGAAGGTGGCGCTGTAACCCTTGCCGGGGTAGATCGGCAGATCCACGCCCGCGCTGCGCAGCAGCGGTGCACTGTAGGAGCCGCACGCCACGACGATGGCATCGGCTTTCAGGTTTTGGTCATTTTGGCTCGCAGCGCCCGGCGTGCGGGCGTGAACAGCTACTGATTCGATAGCATTGCCAATCTTGTTCAGGCGCAGCACGTCGTGGCCGTACAGGAACTGCGCACCGCGTGCGGCGCAGCGGCGGGCCAGCTCCTGCGTGAACACGCGCGCGTCGCCGCTTTCGTCGGTGCTGGTGTAGGTGCCGCCGGTGATGCGGTCACCATAGGCCTTGAAGGCCGGCTCGATCTGCAGCAGCTCGTCGCGGCTCACCAGGCGGCGCTGCACGCCGTGCCGGCGCATGAGCGCCACCGCGTGGCCTGCGGCGTCGAACGATTTCTGGTCGGTATAGAAATGGGCGATGCCGCGCTCGAGCCGGTTGTATTCAATGCCCGTGGCGTTCACCAGGTCCTTGAGCGCCGCATGGCTGTAGGCGCCCAGCGCCACGATCTGCTGCACGTTGCGTTCGAAGGCGGCATCGTTGCACTGCGCCAGGAACTTCAGCCCCCAGCGCCACTGCTGCCAATCCAGTTGCGGGCGAAAGAGCAGCGGCGCCTCCTTGTCGAACATCCACTTGAGCGCCTTGAGCGGTGCCTCGCGGTTGGCCCAGGGCTCGCAGTAGCTCACGGAAATCTGCGCCGCATTGGCGAAACTGGTTTCCAGCGCGGCATCGGGCTGGCGGTCGACCACAACCACCTCATGTCCGCGCTCCAGCAGATGCCAGGCGGTGCTGATGCCGATGATGCCGGCGCCCAGAACGATGGTTTTCATAGAGACAGCTTGTTGTGTACTTATACGTGCCCGCGTAAAAGTGCACAACACGCTCATGCAGTGTGCGCGACATTGCCATCCGCTAAAAGCAAAATTAAATTTGCTCCAAAAACATCAGCGCACCTAACGTTCGGGAGCTGCGTAACATCAGTCCCTGAGATTTTTTGAGCGACTTCGGCGCGATTTGCGGCGCTGGCGGGCTAATCAAGCAAGATTGTCTTATGAATGGTAGGCCGTGTTGGACTTGAACCAACGACCAAAGGATTCAGGTTTGCATGAGTTTCCTCATTCCCCGGACTATCTCACCACCCTCGCCACGGATTGCTCCGTGCATTAGGGTGTCGGGCGCTCTCGGGGTGCTTATCGGATTGGCTCCTCGCACCCTAGTCTCTGCACC
>WOZN01000116.1 GCA_011620245.1 Acidovorax sp. | reverse complement strand
TCACGACAAACCTGGAACAAAAGACCCAAGGGGCCGCCAAAAAACACATGACTTATGCAAAAAACAGGCCCAGGCAAGCCGCCTGCCACAAAGGCAAGTACCGATGCGGCATCCTTATTTGCGTAAGTCCTAAGACCGTGAACACGTTCTAAAACAAAAAGCCGCCACAGGCAGATGCTGTAGCGGCTCCGGTCGGGGGATGGCCTGTGCCTTATGCAGCAACGGCGGCTGCAACCTTGACACGACGCGAGGGCAGCTTTTCCTTGATACGTGCCGACTTGCCGCTGCGTTCACGCAGGTAGTACAGCTTGGCGCGGCGCACATCACCACGGCGCTTGACTTCGATGCCGGCAATCAGCGGGCTGTAGGTCTGGAACGTACGCTCCACGCCTTCACCGCTGGAGATCTTGCGCACGGTAAAGCCGCTATTCAGGCCGCGATTGCGCTTGGCAATCACCACGCCTTCGTAGGCCTGCACGCGCTTGCGCGTGCCTTCCACCACGTTCACGCTCACGATGACGGTGTCGCCAGGGGAAAACACGGGAATCGTCTTGTTCAAGCGGGCAATTTCTTCCGCTTCCAGGGTCTGGATCAGGTTCATTTTGGTATCCAACGATCTTGTCCGCGCCAAAATGGCAGCGTCGGGATTGACGATTCAGGGTTTTGCGGCAGGCTTTGCAGGCAAAGCTTCTGGGCAAAACGGCCGGCCAGAGGATCGAAAAGCTTTTGATTATAGCAATTCAGGCCAGCTTGGCCAATACGGCCTCGTCTGCAGGCGCCAGGCGCCCCGATTTGCGCGCAGCCTCGATCAGGTCAGGCCGGTGCTTTGCGGTGATGGCCAGGCGCTGATCGCGCCGCCAGCGCTCGATCTGGGCGTGATGCCCTGACAACAGCGGCGCGGGCACCGGGCGACCCGCCCATTCCTCGGGGCGGGTGTAATGGGGGCAGTCGAGCAGGCCATCGAGCGCCGGATTGAAACTGTCCAGTTGGTGGCTGCCCTCGTCATTGAGCACGCCCGGTTGCAGGCGCGCCACGGCATCGAGCAGGGCCATGGCGGCAATTTCGCCGCCCGAAAGCACAAAATCACCCAGGCTCATCTGCACATCGACATGGGCGTCGATGAAACGCTGGTCAATGCCCTCGTAACGCCCGCACAGCAAGATGGCGCCCGCGCTGGCAGACCAGCGCTCCACTGCTGCATGGTTGAGGGTTTCCCCGATGGGTGAAAAAAGGACCAGCGGCGCCTGGCCGTCTTCAGGTTCGCCGCGTTCGGCCCGGATGGCCGCCAGGCAACGCGCCAGCGGCTCGGCCAGCATCACCATGCCCGGGCCGCCGCCAAAGGGCCGGTCGTCCACACGGCGGTAGTTGCCCTCGGCATGGTCGCGCGGGTTCCACAGATGAACATCGACCTGCCCGCTGGCGTAGGCACGGCGGGTCACGCCGCTGGCCAGAAACGGCGCGAACAGCTCCGGAAACAGGGTGATGATGTCAAAACGCATGGTGCGCGGCGCGGTCAGCGGGTGCCCTGTCAGTAATCAGGCTGCCAGTCGACCGTGATGCGCTTTTCGGGCAAGTCCACCTTGTCGACAAACGCCGAGACGAACGGGATCATGCGCTCCTGGGCCTTGCCGTCCTGCTCATAGGCCAGCACCAGCACGGTTTGCGGGCCGGTGGACATCAGTTCCTGCACCTGGCCCAGCGCCACGCCTTCGCGGTTGACAACCTGAAGGCCGATCAGATCCACCCAGTAATACTCGTCTTGCGTGGTGGCTGGAAAGCTCGACCGTGGCACAAAGATGCGCGCGCCACGCAAGGCCTCTGCGGCATCTCGGTCGTCGATGCCCTGCGCCCAGGCCACCACCGTGTCGGAATGGTCCTTGGCCTGGCGAATCTGCAACAACACCGTGCCAGAAAATGTCTTGGCACCACGCTCGGAAGGCTGCAGATACCAGCGCTTGGCGGCAAACAGCGCCTCGGGGCTGGTGCTGTGCGACACCACCTTGAACCAGCCCTTGACGCCCCAGGCATCGGCAATGCGCCCCACCTCGACGGCATCGGCAGGGAGTTCAGCGGGTTCGAGCGTCAGGGGTACAGCCATAGCGTATCTCGTGCAAAAAGACATGACTTACGCAAAACAGGCCCAGACAAGCCGCCTGCCATGAAGGCACGTACCGGAAGGCAGATACCGTTGTGGCATCCTTATCTGCGCAAGTCCTCAAAGAAAAGGGCGGGTTCCGCCGGGCAAGCCAACGGAACCCGCCCTTTTCGGGGAGCTTCAAGCAGCTTTCTTGGCAGCTTGCTTGATCAGGCGGTCCACCGTGGGCGAGGACTGGGCGCCCACGCTCTTCCAGTACGTCAGACGGTCTTGCACGATGCGCAGGCCTTCTTCGGTTTCCTTGGCTGTGGGGTTGTAGAAGCCGATGCGCTCGATGAAGCGGCCATCACGGCGCACGCGCTTGTCAGCAACGACGATGTTGAAAAAAGGACGGCCCTTGGAGCCGCCGCGGGAAAGTCGAATGACGACCATGATTTATCCTTCGGGTGGTGAACTCCGGCAACATTTGCCTTGAGCCACAGTGTTCGCAACCATATTCGCAAC
>WOZN01000294.1 GCA_011620245.1 Acidovorax sp. | reverse complement strand
GGCTCAGCCCGAACGGATGGGATGAGATATCTGAGACAAGTTGCTAATCAAGTAATTTGATAGCTACTCGCGCTTTATGGATAAGCGCTGGCAGCATAAATCATGCATAAACCGTGAATGAACTGTGCCGCACACGTTGCGGCAGAGTCCCATGCCCAAGCTCTTAGAATCTTCCCACCACCGGGGAGCTCCATGAAATACATCCTGTGGCTGCTCAAGGCAGCCATTTTTTTTACGCTGTTTGCGTTCGCACTGAACAACCAGCAAGACGCCACCGTGCATTTTTTCTTTGGCACGCAATGGCGGGCGCCTTTGGTGCTGGTCGTGCTGACCGCTTTTTCTGCCGGCCTGATGGTGGGCGTGCTGGGCATGGTGCCCCGCTGGTGGAAGCACCGCCGGGCGGCGCGCCGCGCCCATATGTCCGAGAAACTATCGCCCACGCCAGCAGCGCCCGCCCCTGCCGCCCCGTCGTCTCCAGTCGAAATACTGCCCGCTCATGGAATTTGACATCAGCTGGATCCTGCTGGGCTTGCCCCTGGCATTCGTGTTCGGCTGGCTGGCCTCCCGCTTTGACTTGCGCCAGCTGCGTGCGGAAAACCGGCGTGCCCCCAAGGCCTATTTCAAGGGGCTGAACTTTCTGCTCAACGAACAGCAGGACCAGGCCATCGACGCTTTCATCGAAGCGGTACAAAACGACCCGGACACCTCCGAACTGCACTTTGCCCTGGGCAACCTGTTTCGCCGGCGGGGCGAATACGACCGTGCGGTGCGGGTGCACGAACACCTGCTGTCACGCGGCGACCTCTCCCGCGCCGACCGGGAGCGCGCCCAGTACGCCCTGGCGCTCGACTATCTGAAAGCCGGCCTGCTCGACCGGGCCGAAGCGGCACTGAGCCGGCTGGAAGGCACACCGTTCGAGGGCCAGGCCCGGCTGGCCCTGCTGGCCATCTATGAGCGCTCCCGCGACTGGCCGCGCGCAGCAGACATTGCCCGCAAGATGCACGACGCGCGCCAGGGCGATTTCAGCACCCGGCAGGCGCATTACCTGTGCGAGCAGGCCCAAGCCTGCATTGCCAACAACGACTGCGCAGGCGCACTGGCCTTGCTGAACCAGGCCGTGGACACCGCGCCCGGCGCAGCGCGCGCCCGCATCGACCTCGCCCGGCTGCAGCTGTTGATGGGCGACAGTGGCGCGGCGCTGGGCACAGTGCAGGCGCTCAGCCGGCAGTCTCCCGCCGCGCTGCCATTGGCCACCCCATTGATGGTCGAAACGGCCATCGCAGCGGCCAAGGTGCCAGAAATGCAGGCATTGCTGCAGGCGCATTACGCTGAGGCGCCTTCGCTGGATGTTCTGGAAGGCATCGTGGCCTTGCAGTCCCGCGACACCACCACCTCGGCCACGGCGCGGCAATGGTATGTGCGGCATCTGGACAAAGAGCAATCCCTGGTGGCGGCAGCGAAGTGGCTGGCAGAAGAAAAGCTGGAACATGAAGAGTTCCATCCCCAGGTGCAGCGGGCGCTTGACCATGCCGCCAAGCCCCTCACACGTTACCGCTGCGCGGCCTGCGGCTTCGAGGCCCGCCAGCATTTTTGGCAATGCCCCGGCTGCCAGACCTGGGACAGCTACCCCGCGCGCCGGGTGGAAGAGCTCTGAGCAGGGCAGGCAGGCCACAGTGCATTGCTATGATGCCTTCGCGGCTGCATCGTGCCGCGTCATCCATCAGGAGTTTATCCATGCTGAAAAAAATGCTGACCCTTGTTGCCATGCTGTATGCCGCCGCCGCGTTTGCAGCGGTCGATGTGAACCAAGCCACGGTCGCTGAACTGGACGGCATCAAGGGCATCGGGCCAGGCCTATCCGGCAAAATCATCGAGGAGCGCAAGCAAGGCGCGTTCAAGGACTGGAACGATTTCATCCAGCGGGTGCGCGGCGTGGGCGAGGCCAATGCCGGCAAATTTTCCGCCGAAGGCATGACGGTGAATGGCCGCGGCTTCAAGGCATCCGCCGCCGCAGCCCCCACACAGGCCGCCCCCGGCGCTCCCAAAAAATAAGCATCCCACGCCCGCACAAAGCCCGCTGCGGCGGGTTTTCTTTGGGGACGGGCGCAGTGGGCAAAAGCCCGGGCAGGTACGGTCTTTTCCATGACGGGATCGGACCGGCCCATAAAATTGCTTGCGCATGCCCCTGATCACCCTCATTTTTCTCCCCTTCATCGGCAGCTTCCTTGCAGCGGTTCTGCCCACGAACGCCCGCAACACCGAGTCCACCGTAGCGGGGCTGATTGCGCTGCTGTGCACCGTGCAGACTGCGCTCTACTTTCCCCGGATTGCCGACGGCGGCGTGCTGCGCCAGGAGATCGAGTGGCTGCCTGCATTGGGGCTGAACCTGGTCATCCGCATGGATGGCTTTGCCTGGATGTTCTGCATGCTGGTGCTGGGCATCGGCGCATTGGTGGTGCTGTATGCGCGCTACTACATGTCGCCCGCCGACCCGGTGCCGCGCTTCTTCTCGTTTTTTCTGGCCTTCATGGGGGCGATGACCGGCGTGGTGCTGGCGGGCAACATCATCGAGCTGGCGTTCTTCTGGGAGCTGACCAGCCTGTTCTCGTTCCTGCTGATCGGCTACTGGCACCACCGGCGCGATGCACGGCGCGGCGCACGCATGGCGCTCACCGTGACCGGCACGGGCGGCCTGTGCCTGCTGGGCGGCATGCTGATCATCGGCCACATCGTGGGCAGCTACGACCTCGATCATGTGCTCGCAGCCGGCCAGCAGGTGCGCGACCACCCGCTGTACCTCACGGCCCTGGTCCTGCTGCTGCTGGGCGCCTTCACCAAGAGCGCGCAGTTTCCGTTTCACTTCTGGCTGCCCAATGCCATGGCCGCGCCCACGCCCGTTTCGGCCTATCTGCACTCGGCCACCATGGTCAAGGCAGGCGTGTTTCTGCTGGCCCGCATGTGGCCGGTGATGGGCGGCACCGAACCCTGGTTCTGGCTGGTGGGTGGTGCCGGGCTCGCCACGCTGCTGGTGGGCGGCTATGCCGCGATGTTCCAGAACGATCTCAAGGCCCTGCTCGCCTATTCGACCATTTCGCACCTGGGCCTCATCACCTTGCTGCTGGGCCTGAACAGCCCGCTCGCTGCCGTGGCGGCGGTCTTTCACACCATGAACCACGCTACCTTCAAGGCGTCGCTGTTCATGGCCGCCGGCATCGTGGACCATGAAAGCGGCACGCGCGACATCCGGCGCCTGTCGGGCCTGCGCTCGATGATGCCTGTCACCGCCACGCTGGCCATGGTGGCCAGCGCCGCGATGGCGGGCGTGCCGCTGCTCAATGGCTTCCTGTCCAAGGAGATGTTCTTCGCCGAGACGGTGTTCGTGGACTCCACGCCGCTGGTTGGCTTCGTGCTGCCCATTGCGGCCACCCTGGCGGGCATATTCAGCGTGGCGTATTCGCTGCGCTTCACGGTGGATGTGTTCTTTGGCCCGCCGGCCACCGACCTGCCCCACAGGCCGCACGAACCACCGCACTGGATGCGTGTGCCGGTCGAGTTGCTGGTGCTGGCCTGCCTCGTGGTCGGAATGCTGCCCGCCTGGTCCATCGGCCGCTACCTGGATGCAGCGGCAAGGCCCGTGGTGGGTGGAGAGCTTCCCGCCTTCAGCCTGGCGGTGTGGCATGGCTTCAACACCCCGTTCGTCATGAGCCTGCTGGCACTGGGGGGCGGAATCGCGCTGTACCTGGCGCTGCGGGCGCTGCGCGCCGCTGGTCGGGTGGATGCGCCGCCCCTCATGCACCGCATCCAGGGGCAGCGCCTGTTTGACGGTGCAATGACCTTGGTCACGCAGATGGGGCGCAACGGCCGGCGCCTGCTCTCCACCCAGCGCCTGCAATGGCAGATGCTGTGGCTGGTCTGCGCGGCGCTGGCCGCCGGCGCCATGCCGCTGTGGAGCCAGGGCATGCAACCGGGCCAGCGCAGCACGCTGGCGCTGTCGCCCGCGTTCGTGCTGCTCTGGGCCGTGGGCATGGTCTGTGCCGTGGCGGCCGCCTGGCAGGCCAAATACCACCGCCTGGCAGCGCTCACGCTGGCAGGCGGAGCAGGGCTTTGCACCTGCATCACCTTCCTGTGGTTTTCGGCCCCCGACCTGGCGCTGACACAGATCGTGGTCGAGATCGTGACCACGGTGCTCATCCTGCTGGGCCTGCGCTGGCTGCCCAAACGCGACGAAACCCTGCGCGTCGCCACCTCTGCCGAGCAGGCCGTCACCCGGTGGCGCCGCGTGCGCGACATGGCGCTGGCGCTGGCAGCCGGCGGCGGCATGGCCTGGCTGGCGTTGGCCATGATGAGCCGCCCATTTTCCGACAGCAGTTCAACGTTCTTCCTGGAAAACGCGCTCGGCCAGGGCGGCGGCACCAACGTGGTCAACGTGATGCTGGTGGATTTTCGCGGCTTTGACACCTTTGGCGAAATCGTCGTGCTGGGGGTGGTGGCCCTCACGGTGTATGCACTGCTGCGACGCTTTCGCCCCGCACGCGAAGCCATGGACCTGCCCGAACAGCAGCGCGACATGCCCGCCGACCTGCAGACCGACCTGCTCAATCCGCGCCACGCCACCGACACTGCCGTGGGCTACCTGATGGTGCCTGCCGTGCTGGTGCGCCTGCTGCTGCCCTTTGCCACCGTGGTGGCGTTCTACCTGTTCATGCGCGGGCATAACGAGCCCGGCGGCGGGTTTGTGGCGGGGCTGGTGATCTCGGTGGCGCTGCTGCTGCAATACATCATCTCGGGCACGCACTGGGTCGAGGCCCATATGCCGCTGCGCCCCCGGCGCTGGATCGGCACCGGCCTGCTGCTCGCCCTGGGCACGGGGCTCGGGGCGATCGTGGTGGGCTACCCGTTTCTCACCAGCCACACCTTCCACCTGAACCTGCCGCTGCTGGGCGGCATCCATGTTGCCAGTGCCATGTTCTTTGACGCCGGCGTGTTCACGCTGGTGGTGGGGTCCACCTTGCTGATCCTCACGGCCATTGCCCACCAATCGGTGCGCAGCCACCGTTACCACGCCCGCCTGGCCGAAGAAGCGGCCGAGCGCGATGCCGCCCGCAACCCCCCACAGGAGGCCACCCGCTGATGGAAATCGTTCTGGTCATCGCCATCGGCGTGCTGACGGGCTCGGGCGTCTGGCTGCTGCTGCGCCCGCGCACCTTCCAGGTCATCATGGGGCTGTCGCTGCTGTCGTATGCCGTCAACCTGTTCATCTTCAGCATGGGCCGCATGGGCCTGGCGATTGACAAGGAGCCGGTGCTGCGGCCCGGCCTGCCGCATGATCTGGCGCATTATGCCGACCCCATGCCGCAGGCGCTGGTGCTCACGGCCATCGTCATCGGCTTTGCCATGACGGCCCTGTTCCTGGTGGTGCTGCTGGCCTCGCGTGGCATGTCGGGCACCGACCATGTGGACGGCAGCAGCGCCCGCGACCTGCAGGAGATGCCATGAGCACCGCGCAGCGCACCGGGGCCGCCCCATGACCGAAGGCCTGACCGCACTGGTGGTGCAAGCAACCTCGGCACTGATGCCGCACCTGATGCTCGCCCCCATCGCCCTGCCCCTGCTCACGGCCGCACTCATGCTGCTGATGCGCGAGGAGCAGCAGCGCCTGAAGCTCACCCTCAGCGTGCTGTCCACCGCGCTCGGGCTGCTGGTGGCGCTGGCCCTGCTGCTGTGGTCGAACCAGCCCGGCGCCACCAGCAGCATGGGCGTGTACCTGGCGGCCAACTGGCAGGCGCCGTTCGGCATCGTGCTGGCCCTGGACCGCCTCTCGGCCATGATGCTGGTGCTGACCAGCCTGGTCGCGCTGGCCTCCAGCGTGTTTGCAGGGGCCCGCTGGCACAGCGCGGGGGTACATTTTCATCCGCTGTTCCAGTTTCAGCTCATGGGCCTGGCGGGCGCCTTTCTCACGGCCGACCTGTTCAACCTGTTCGTATTCTTCGAGATCATGCTGGCCGCGTCCTACGGCCTGCTGCTGCACGGCTCGGGCCGGTCGCGCGTGCAGGCCGGGCTGCATTACATCGCCATCAACCTGGCAGCGTCCTCGCTGTTCCTGGTGGGCGTGTCCATGCTGTATGGCATCACCGGCACGCTGAATATGGCCGATCTGGCGCAGACCATTTCGCTGGTGGCCACAGCCGACCGCGGCCTGCTGCACGCCGCCGCTGCCATTGTGGCCACGGCCTTTCTCATCAAGGCGGCGGTGTGGCCGCTCAACTTCTGGCTCGTGCCCGCCTACAGCGCCGCCACAGCGCCCGTGGGCGCGCTGTTTGCGCTGATGACCAAGGTGGGCATCTACACCATCCTGCGGCTGTGGACGCTGCTGTTCAGCAGCGAAGCCGGCGCCTCCGCCCTGTTCGGCAGCCTGTGGCTGATCGGCGGCGGGATGCTGACCATGGCCTTTGGCGCCGTGGGCATGCTGGGCTCGCAGCGCCTGACGCACCTGGCCGGATTTGCCGCCATCCTGTCGTCCGGCACCCTGCTGGCTGCTGCGGGCTTTGGCCAGAACCTGCTCACCGCCGGGCTGCTGTATTACCTGCCCAGCTCCACGCTGGCCGTCAGCGCCCTTTTTCTGATCGCTGACCTGATCGACCGCTGGCGCAACGACGGCGCCAGCTACGCCCCTTTCGCGCAGCGCGACAACGCCCCTTTCCTGAACGCCGAACTCGTTCCCACCGAAGGGCTGAACCTCGACGAGGACGAAGAAGTGCTGATTGGCCGTGTGATCCCCGCTGCCGCCGCCCTGCTGGGCCTGGCCTTTCTCGTCTGCACCCTGGTCATTGCCGGCCTGCCGCCGCTGTCGGGGTTTGTCGGCAAGGTCGCCATGCTCAGCGCCTTGCTCAACCCGCTGGGCCTGGCCTCCTCGGCGGGGGTCCGTCCGGGCGCGCCGGAGTGGGTGCTTTTTGCCCTGATGATCGCCACCGGCCTGCTGGCGCTGATTGCCCTCATGCGGGCCGGTATCCGCCATTTCTGGGCCACGCAAGCCCGCACCGCACCCAGGCTGCGCGTGCTGGAGGGCCTGCCCATCGCCGCCCTGCTGGCCCTGTGCATTGCGCTGACGGTGCTGGCCGGCCCCGTGATGCAGTTCACCCAGGCCACGGCCGACGCCCTGCATTCGCCGGGCACCTATATCCGCGCCGTGATGCAGGCAAAGCCCGTCCCCGGCCCGGCCGCACCGGGCAGTGCGGCCGGGCCCCGGGAGGCCCCATGAAGCGCCTGCTGCCCGCCCCCCTGCTGTCGGCTGCGCTGTTCTTGCTGTGGCTGCTGCTCAACCAGTCGCTCAGCCCTGGCAACCTGCTGCTGGCGCTGCTGCTGGCCTGGCTGATTCCCCTGCTCACGCGCGGGCTGCGGCCGCTGCCGGTGCGCATTTGCCGCCCCGGCACCGTGCTGCGGCTCGGCCTGACGGTGGTGGCCGACACGGTGGCATCGAACCTCGCCGTGGCGCGCCTGCTGCTTTCGCCGGGGCGTCCGCGCCATGGTGCCAACTTCGTGCTGATACCCCTGGAACTGCGCGACCCCAATGCGCTGGCCGTGCTGGCCATGATCGTCTGCATCACGCCCGGCACCGCCTGGGCCGAGCTCTCGCTGGACCGCTCCATGCTCATGCTGCATGCACTGGAGGTGGACGATCCGCAGACCCTGATCGACCATATCAAACAGCGCTACGAGCGGCCGCTGATGGAGATTTTTGAATGACCCACCCCGTTCTTTCCTGGACCCTGCCGATTGCCATGTGCATGCTGGTGCTGGCCATGGCGCTTGCCCTGGCACGAATGCTCAAGGGCCCCTCGGCGCAAGACCGCGTGCTGGCGCTGGACTGCATGTACCTCAACGGCATGCTGCTGGCGCTGGTGCTGGGTATCTTCTATGGCAGCAACACCTATTTCGAGGGGGCGCTGCTGATTGCGCTGTTCAGCTTTGTCGGCACGACGGCCATGGCCAAGTTTCTGCTGCGTGGCGAGGTGATCGAATGACCGACGCTGCGCTGCCGCTGTGGGCAGAAATCACCATTGCGGTGCTGGTGCTGGCGGGCGCGGCGATTGCGCTGCTGGGCTCGTGGGGGCTGCTGCGGCTCAGGACTTACTTCGAGCGCGTGCATGCACCGTCCATCATCGCCACCATGGGCTGCTGGTGCATCATGCACGGCAGCATCCTGTACTTCTCCCTGCAGGAGCAAGGCCTGGCATTGCACGCACTGCTGATCGCGCTGTTCGTGGCCATCACGGTGCCCGTGGCCAACATCTTCCTCATGCGCGCCGCCTTGTTCCGCGCGCGGCGCGCGGGCAGCGATGTGCCCCCCAGCCTGAGCCGCAGCACGGGTTTGCAGGAGCGCGATTCGTGACGGGGTTCGCGCTCCCATCACCGCGCCAATCACTCCTGAATTAATAGCTGCCAGCGCTTTACCGACAAGCGCTTAAGGCATATTTCATTCAAATTCTGCTCACGCAGCGCCAAAACCTCCGCCACCGGGGGTGTGAATCTCGAACATATCGCCCGGCTGCATCTCGGCCTGGCCGATATGGTCCAGCAGCTCGACCCGGCCATCGGCGCGCACCACCTTGTTGACGCCGGGCGCCCCGGCCTTGCCGCCCGCCATGCCAAACGCGCCCTGGTGGCGACCGTTCGACAGGATGCTGGCCGTCATCGGCGCGAGAAAGCGGATGCGTCGCACCCCGCCGTTGCCACCCACCCAGCGGCCGCCGCCGCCCGAGTTGGCGCGAATCGCATAACTTTCCAGCCGCACCGGAAAGCGGAATTCAAGAATCTCCGGGTCGGTCAGGCGCGAATTGGTCATGTGGGTCTGCACCACGCTGGTGCCGGCAAAGCCGCCCACCAGGGCCCCCGCTGCATCGAACACGCCGCCCGCGCCACTGCCGCCCGCAATGGTTTCGTAGTACTGGCAGCGGGCGTTGCCGAACGTGAAATTGTTCATGGTGCACTGGCTGGCCGCCATCACGCCCAGCGCCCCCAGCAAGGCATTGGTGATGCAGGTGGAGGTTTCCACATTGCCCGCCACCACCGATGCCGGTGGCTGCGGGTTGAGCATGGAGCCTGGCGGGATGATGACGTTCAGCGGCTTCAGGCACCCCGCGTTCAGCGGGATGTCGTCATCCACCAATGTGCGAAACACATACAGCACCGCCGCCATGCACACCGCCGTGGGCGCATTGAAGTTGTTGCCCTGCTGCGCGCTGGTGCCGGTGAAATCGATGGTGGCGCTGCGGCTGGCCGCATGCACCTTCACCGCCACGCTGATCTGCGCGCCGTTATCGAGGGGCAGCGTGAACGCGCCGTCCTTCAGGCGCGTGATGGCGCGGCGCACGGATTCTTCGGCGTTGTCCTGCACATGGCCCATGTAGGCCTGCACCACCGGCAGGCTGAACTGCTGCACCATCTTGCGCAGCTCCTGCACACCCTTTTCGTTGGCGGCGATCTGCGCCTTCAGGTCGGCCAGGTTCTGCTGCGGGTTGCGTGAAGGGTATTCACCGCTTTGCAGCAAGGCCATCATCTCGGCCTCGCGCAAAACACCGCGCTCGACCAGCTTGAAATGGTGAATCTGCACGCCCTCTTCTTCGATGCGCGTGGAAAACGGCGGCATCGAGCCCGGCGTGGTGCCGCCCACATCGGCGTGGTGGCCGCGGCTGCCCACATAGAAGCGGGGCTCGGCCTCATCGGCAAGGTACACCGGCGTGATGACCGTGATGTCGGGCAGGTGCGTGCCGCCGTGGTAGGGGTCGTTGAGCACATACACGTCGCCGGGCTGCATCGTGGCGCGGCCGGATCGCAGGTCCGCCTCGGCCTGGCGGATCACGGTCTGGATGCTCTCGCCCATCGAGCCCAGGTGCACCGGCATGTGCGGCGCATTGGCGATCAGGTGGCCTGCCGCGTCGAACAGCGCGCAGCTGAAATCGAGCCGCTCCTTGATGTTGACCGAATACGCAGTGTTCTGCAGCTGCAGCCCCATCTGCTCGGCAATGTGCATGAACAGGTTGTTGAACAACTCCAGCAGCACCGGGTCCACCGTGGTGCCCGCCGCGTATTGCACGGCGCGCGCCATGCGGCGGTCGAGCACCAGGTGGTTCAGCTCGGTCACCTGCGCCTCCCAGCCGGGCTCCACGATGGTTGTGGCGTTCTTCTCGGCAATGATGGCCGGGCCGGGAATCACGTCGCCGGGGCGCAGGTCTTCGCGCACCACCAGCGCGGCGTCGTGCCAGGCGGGAGCGCCGCTGGTGCCCACGGTGTACATGCGCACGGTGCTGCGGCGCGGCAGCTCGCGCGGCGGGTGCAGGGCGTGGCGCGGCTCCAGGGGCGCATCGCCGGGCAGCACGGCCTCGACCGAAACGGCCTCCACCACCAGGCCCTTGCCCTGCATCAAAAAGGCGAAACGCTGGCGGTAGGCGTTCTCAAACGCGGCGGCGATCTCGGTCTGGGTACCAAAGGGCACGATCAGCGCCGAGTCACTTCCCTCGTAGCGCACATGCACACGGCGGTGCACCACGGCTGTGCCGGTGCCCGCCTGCTGGCGCTGCAGCCCGGTGCGTGCGGTGCTGGCCAGCTGGTCCAGCGTGGCTTCGATACCCGCCAGCGCCTCGGGGGCCAGCTTGCATTCCACCGCCTGCTCGCGAATCACGTTCTGGTCCGCCAGGCCCATGCCGTAGGCGCTGAGCACGCCGGCCAGCGGATGCACCAGCACGCGGGCCATTCCCAAAGCATCGGCCACCAGGCAGGCATGCTGGCCGCCCGCGCCACCAAAGCACTGCAAGGTGTAGCGCGTCACGTCGTAGCCGCGCGCCACCGAGATCTTCCTGATGGCATTGGCCATCTGCTGCACGGCGATCTGGATGAACCCGTGGGCCACGTCTTCGGGCGTGCGCCCGGTCTGCACGGCGAGCGCGCCGAATTGTTCGCGCACCGTGCCGGCATCCAGCGGCTCGTTGGCGGCATGGCCGAACAGCTGCGGAAAATGCGCGGGCTGGATTTTGCCCACCATCACGTTCGCATCGGTAACGGCCAGAGGCCCGCCACGGCGGTAGCTGGCCGGGCCGGGGTTGGCGCCGGCACTCTCGGGGCCCACGCGAAAGCGTGCCCCGTCAAAGCCCAGCACCGATCCACCGCCCGCCGCCACCGTGTGAATGCCCATCATGGGCGCGCGCATGCGCACGCCGGCCACCTGGGTTTCAAACTCGCGCTCGAATGCGCCCGCGTAGTGGCTCACATCGGTGGATGTGCCGCCCATGTCAAAACCGATCACGCGGGCATGCCCCGCCAGTTCCGCCGAAGCGCTGCCAAAGGCCAGCTCCGCAGTCCGGGCCATGCCCACAATGCCGCCGGCCGGGCCCGAGAGAATGGCGTCCTTGCCCTGAAAATGGTGCGCATCCGTCAGCCCGCCCGAGGACTGCATGAAGAACAGCGGCACGCCAGGCATCTCGCCCGCCACCTGGTCCACGTAGCGGCGCAGGATGGGCGAGAGATAGGCATCCACCACCGTGGTGTCGCCCCGGCTCACGAACTTCATCATGGGGCTGGTGGTGTGCGATGTGCTGATCTGCGTGAACCCCGCCTGCTCGGCCAGGCGGGCGGCCGCCTGCTCGTGGGCGGTGTAGCGGTAGCCATGCATGAACACGATGGCCACGCTGCGCAGGCCGGCGTCATAGGCGGCCCACAGGCGCTCCTTGAGGTGGGCCTCGTCGAGCGGCTCGACCACCTCGCCCTGCGCGCCCATGCGCTCCTGCGCCTCGATCACGCGGCTGTAGAGCAGCTCGGGCAGCACGATGCGCCGGTCAAACAGGCGCGGGCGGTTCTGGTAGCCGATGCGCAGTGCGTCGCGAAAGCCCCTGGTGGTGATGAGCAGCGTGGGCTCGCCCTTGCGCTCCAGCAGCGCATTCGTGGCCACGGTGGTGCCCATCTTCACGCACGCCACCTGTGCGGGCGTCACCGCCTCGCCAGGCTTCAAACCCAGCAGGTGGCGAATGCCCGCCACCGCCGCATCGCGGTACTGCCCGGGGTTCTCGGACAGCAGCTTGTGCGTGACGAGCTGGCCATCGGGCCGGCGCCCCACGATATCGGTGAACGTGCCGCCCCGGTCGATCCAGAACTGCCAGCGGGGTACGGTAGAAGGTGGAATGGACATTTTTTGCTACTTTATCAATAGCTGCTAAGCGCAAAAGGCGATTTTCATCCGCATATTCAACCTGGAAACGGCGGTTGGATGCGCCTGCCGGTGCCGTGATCGGGGTGCCAGGC
>WOZN01000205.1 GCA_011620245.1 Acidovorax sp. | reverse complement strand
CCGCCACGGCGGCTTCGCCCATGCGGGCGCGCAATTCGGCCGTCATGCCGGGCGCAGGCGCTTCTTCCAGCACCTTCTGGTGGCGGCGCTGCACGGAGCAGTCGCGCTCGAACAAATAAACGCAGTTGCCATGCGTGTCGCCGAACACCTGGATTTCGATGTGGCGCGGGCGCAGCACGTATTTCTCGATCAGCACCGCATCATTGCCAAAGCTGTTGATGGCCTCGCGCTTGCATGAATCGAGCGCAGCCATGAAGTCCTCGGCCTTGTCCACGGCACGCATGCCTTTGCCGCCGCCACCGGCGCTGGCCTTGATGAGCACGGGGTAGCCGATGCGGTCGGCCTCGGCCTGCAGCAGGGCACGGTCCTGGTTGGCGCCGTGGTAGCCGGGCACCAGGGGCACCTGGGCCTGTTCCATCAGGCGTTTGGACTCGGCCTTGAGGCCCATGTCCTTGATGGCCGACGGCGGCGGGCCTATGAAGACCAGCCCGGCATCGGCGCAGGCCTGGGCGAAGTTTTCGTTCTCGCTCAAAAAGCCGTAACCGGGGTGGATGGCCTGCGCGCCAGTGGCTTTGGCGGCTGCCAGAATGACTTCCCAGCGCAGGTAACTTTCCTTGGGCGCGCTGCCACCGATATGCACTGCCTCGTCGCAGGCGGCCACATGCCTGGCCTGGGCGTCGGCATCGGAGTACACGGCCACGGTCTTCACGCCCAGGCGCTTGGCCGTAGCCGCAACGCGGCAGGCGATTTCACCCCGGTTTGCAATCAGAATTTTTTTGAACATTTAAGCCACTCCAGGGGAGCCAGAAA
Organism: Acidovorax sp.; assembly: GCA_011620245.1. GTDB lineage: Bacteria > Pseudomonadota > Gammaproteobacteria > Burkholderiales > Burkholderiaceae_C > Acidovorax. Next base: position 1,798 of record WOZN01000205.1, on the reverse strand, counting down.
GGAAACGGGAAACGCGGTGCAGCACCGCACGCAGAAACTTGAACAGCACCACCAGCAGCAGCACCGAGACCACCAGCATCACCACCAGCGCTGCACCAAACGCCACCGGGTGCTGCGTGGCCAGCCAGACCGCCGCCACCACCAGACCGTCCTCAAAGAACGACAGGCCCCAGTTGGAAAAAGGCTCGGGCGAGGTGTTGACTGCAGCGCGCGTGGTCATCTTGGTGGCCAGTGCCGTGGCCGAGAGCGAGCCGCCCAGCAGCCCCGCCACCGTGGCCATGGTGGCGTTGTCAGCGCCAAAGACGCCGAAGGCCAGCGCGGCGCCCGCAGGCACGCGGATGAATGCGTGGACGGCGTCCCAGGCGCTGTCCACCCACGGCACCTTGTCGGCAAAAAACTCCACCAGCATCATGAACCCGCTGACCAGCAGCACCACCGGGTGCTGCAGCATGGCCAGGCCGGGCGGCAGGGGCATCCAGCCCAGCGCACCCATCATGCCGACCAGAAACACCACGGCATACAACCGAAACCCGCTGGCCCAGCCCAGCGCGGCCGCCAGCGCCAGCAGGCTGGACATGTCCAGCCGCTCGGTGACCGTGGCAGGGGCCGCGCAGCTATCGACATGCAGCCCCAGCGTGTGGAGCCACTGCACGATGTGGAGCCAGAGAGCGTCCATGGTGGCGGTTGTCCGGTGCGGTCGGGTCAGGCCGGCAGCCAGGAAGGCTTGCGCTTGCCGAGGAAGGACTGCACGCCCTCCTTGCCCTCATCGCTTGCGCGGGTCTCGGCAATGCCCTGCACCGTGGCAGCGACCAGGCTGGCGTTGATTTCGCGCTCGGCCACGCCCTGCAACAGCTTCTTGCAGGCGCGCACGGCGTTGGGGCTGGCGGGGTGTTTCATTTCACATGCGAAACAGGCCAAACTTCGTGTCTTCAATCGGCGCATTGCGCGTTGCGGCCAGGCCCAGCGCCAGCACGCGGCGCGTATCAGCCGGGTCGATCACGCCGTCGTCCCACAGGCGCGCCGTGGCGTAATAGGGGTGGCCCTGGTCTTCGTACTGGCGGCGGATGGGGGCCTTGAAGGCTTCTTCTTCCTCCATGCTCCACTGCCCGCCCCTGGCCTCGATGCCGTCGCGCTTGACCGTTGCCAGCACGCTCGCGGCCTGCTCGCCGCCCATCACGGAGATGCGCGCGTTGGGCCACATCCACAGAAAGCGCGGCGAATACGCCCGGCCGCACATGCCGTAGTTGCCCGCGCCGAAGCTGCCGCCGATGATGATGGTGAACTTTGGAACGCTCGCCGTGGCCACGGCCGTGACCATCTTGGCGCCGTTGCGCGCGATGCCTTCGTTCTCGTACTTGCGGCCCACCATGAAGCCGGTGATGTTTTGCAAAAATACCAGCGGAATCTTGCGCTGGCAGCACAGTTCGATGAAATGCGTGGCCTTCAGGGCCGACTCGCTGAACAGAATGCCGTTGTTGGCGATGATGCCCACAGCCATGCCTTCGATGTGCGCAAAGCCGGTGATCAGCGTGGTGCCGTAGCGCGCCTTGAACTCGTCGAACTCGCTGCCATCGACGATGCGGGCGATGATTTCGCGCACATCGAAGGGCTTGCGCGTGTCCACCGGGATCACGCCGTAGAGTTCTTCTGCTACAAATTTAGGAGCTACAGGCGCTTGATCGGCGGGCGCTGGAGCCTTGTTTTTATTCAAATTGCGCACGGCATTGCGCGCCAGTTGCAGCGCGTGCAGGTCGTTTTGCGCCAGGTGGTCGGCCACGCCCGACAGGCGCGTGTGCAC
>WOZN01000404.1 GCA_011620245.1 Acidovorax sp. | reverse complement strand
CAGACCAGCCAATACGCGCAGCATGTCCAAGACGCCATTGGGGATGCCACCGGCAGCTCCGAAGCGCAGTTGGCGACAGCTTGCGATCATCTTGCGGTCAGCATTGGACTGGAAATTCTCAAGCTCATCCCGGGCCGCATCTCTACAGAAGTGGATGCGCGACTCTCGTTCGACACTGCGGCAACGGTAGCGCGTGCGCAGCAATTGGTCGCAAGATACGAAAGCGCTGGCGTCAGTCGCGAACGTATTCTGATCAAGGTGGCATCGACCTGGGAAGGCATTCGCGCCGTAGAGCAGCTGGAGCGCCTGGGTATCAACTGCAATTTGACGCTGCTGTTTTCGTTTGTTCAAGCCACGGCAGCGGCGGCGGCAGGGGCATATCTGATCTCGCCGTTTGTAGGACGGATTCTCGACTGGCACAAAGCTCATGGCGAGCGTCAGGATTATGGTGGCGATGAAGACCCGGGCGTGCAGTCGGTCACCGAGATCTACAGTTATTACAAAGCTAACGGTTACAACACCGTGGTCATGGGAGCCAGCTTTCGCAATACGGCTGAAATCGAAGCCCTGGCCGGTTGTGATCGCCTTACCATCAGTCCTACCCTGCTTGGCGAGCTGGCATCGGATACTGCGCCCCTATGCAGACGTTTACACCCGAATGCTGAAAGTGAACATGGAGCGCGGCTGACACCCGAGGAATCGGATTTTCGCTATCGGCTGAACGATAACGCGATGGCGACTGAAAAACTTGCCGAGGGGATCCGCCTGTTCATTCGCGATCAGCAGGCTCTTGAAAGGCTTCTGACATCGAGCGCAAATACCTGTGGCTCATCTCAATGATGACAGCGATCGCGGGCGGCTCTGGCGGCGTGGCTGCAGATTCAATCTGGCGGCTGCGCTGCCAAAGAGATAAGTAATTGCAATGGATCCTGCGTAATGATCGACCGCATCAAACAATTTTTTTCTGAGCGTATCGTCGGTATATCCACAGACGATCCCGCAATGCGTATCGCCATGACCACGGCAGCGCTGCTGGTGGAAGTCATGATCACCGACGGTCTTATCAACGACAGCGAGGAGGCAGAAATTGAACGGCTTCTGCAAGAGCAGCTCGCCATCGATCGATCACAGGCGAAGGAACTGCTGACCCTCGCAAGATCTCAGGTGAAAGATGCCACCTCCCTCTATCCTCTCACCACGCTGGTAAACCAGCAATTTGCGCCAGAGCAAAAATTTGAGCTGCTGCATCAGTTGTGGCAAGTGGCCTATTGCGATGGTTTTCTGAACAAGCACGAAGAAGCCGTAATTCGCCATATCGCAGAACTGCTCTATTTACCCCATAGCCAATTTCTGCGGGCAAGAAATCTGGCCCGTGACGGGCGGAGTTAGCGCCTGTTCTGCTTCGCTGTGGGCTAGTTACCGCTCTGTTCTTCGAGTGTTCGAATCAAGTCGATAAACTCGTGTTCGCACTCCGGGTTGAGCTTGATCAGCAGCTTGTGCGCCGCCAGCACCTGTCGACGGATTTCTTCTTCGCCTGCATCGTTGCAGTGCATTTCGACCATGTCTATGTGGGTGGTTGGAGGTCTGCTGTTGATCACCACGAACAAGCCGTCGAGCGACATTGCCTCCAGCGTTCGCAAGATCGTGTCGTCGGTGCAAAATAAGGTAGGCTTGATACCAAAGCGCTTGGCGCTGAACAGCGCCAACTTTGCAAGCAAGCCCAGGGTGGTGCTGTCAACACCTTTGGCGCCAAGCAAATCCACCAGCACATTCTTCGCGTGCCTGTCGTGAAATATCCCGTCAATGTAGCGGCTGAGGGACGCACACAGGGTGAGGCGGACGTCCCCCTCCATGCGGATCAGGTAGACGCCGTCGTGCGCACCCACGAGAATCTTGCATTTTTCCACGTCACTCGCCCCGGGTGACCGTCACGATGGAGACATCGTCAGGAGCCGCCTTGATATTGTCAATGCCGAGCTCAGAACAAAGAGCGCTATGGCTGTGTCCCGCTTTTTCGATCGCGGTCAGCAGTTGCGATTCCTTTTCTGCCCAACTGGTGCCGGACAGGCAGTCGAGCAGACCGTCGGAAACAACGACAAGAGAAAATGTTTTGGGCAACTCCAATTGTTCTATTTGCCAGTGCGCATCTTCGAACAGTCCGACCGGCTTGCCCTTGCCGGCCAGAAAACTGGCCTTGCCATTTACCAACAGGATCGGCATTGGCACCTGAGCTCCCACCGCGTACCGCAGTACATTGGCATGCGTATCGATAGACCCGACAAAAATTGTCAGATGTTTGTCCAGGCCCATCGCCAATATCTGACGGTTAATGTGCTCCACCAGCCCTTCGGGGGCCCGACTGAGCACATGCAGATCATCATCGGCAATATGCCGTCGCATGATCTGGCGGAGTATAAAACCCAGCATCACGGTCACAAACGCAGAGGAAGCGCCGTGGCCAGAAACATCGGCAAAATAAAACAGAAGGTAACGGTCAAACAGACTGTTGTAGCCGACAAAATCGCCACTGAGATAGAGCGACGGCACAATCCGGTGCGCCACTTCGTATTCACCGCAACGGAACGGGGTTTGCGGCAGCAAGTTGAGCTGGAC
>WOZN01000087.1 GCA_011620245.1 Acidovorax sp. | reverse complement strand
TCGGCCTCGGCCGTGGTGATTTCTTCCTGCGCCATTTCGGCCATGTCAGGGTCGGCCAGCATCTCGCGCGCACCGGCCAGGTCGGCCTCGCGCTGCACAAAGCGCGCATAACGGCCAGCCACCTGGGTGACCTCGGCATGTTCGCGCGACAGCACGCGGTATTGCGCCATGTCGGCCATGATGTCTTCGCGCGAGAGCAGGAAGTCCAGTTCGCCCAGACGCTGCGCGTAGCGTTCCAGCTGGCTTCGGAGAAAAGGTTTCATTCGGAATCGTGATGTTGCTACTAAAAACGTAGCTACTGGCGCTTATGGGACAAGCGCTACATGCCAAATTGGCTTGAACCTAGGTTCAAGAGCAGGGCGAAGTCTCAGTGGGCTCCATCCAAAATCCAGCGTACCAGCGTCCGTGCGCTGTCTTCGCTCAGCTGCTCGTGGGGGGGAATGCGGCCCAGCGGCCGCGGCTTGCGCAACTCGTTCACCAGCTGGTCTTCGGCGTCGGCTTCTCCGCGGCGCTTGGCCAAGCGCTCCGCCAGTTGCTCGAAGCTGGGCGCGTTGGGGTGGAAGGCATTGCTGTGGCAGCTGTAGCACCCTTTTTCCACAGCCAGCGCGGAGCTGGCCTGTGCCAGCGGGCTGGCCGCCAGGGTGCAGAGCAAAACGATGGAAAGGATGGGAAGGGCGGTGTGGTGTGCGTGGGCCATGGGTTGGGCTTTCGGGTAAAGGGACGCAATCGGGAAGCAATCTGGAAGCAATCGGCAGCCAGGGCTGCCGAACCGGGCTTGCCCTGAAGCCCGCCCCGTTGACGGGCGGGCCCAAGGCATCAGAGCGGCGCTACAGGCCCGTCTTGCTTTGCGAGCGCAGGAACAGGCGCGAGACGGTCTGCGCAGTCTGGGCGCGCATGTCGGCGTCGCCCGCGCGCAACTCGGCCATGGTGCCATGCAGCATCTTCTGCGCAAGGCCGCGCGACAGGGCTTCGAGCACGGCGTCCACATTCTCGCCCTTGGCCAGCAGCTTCTTGGCGCGTGCGATCTCCAGGGCGCGCCATTCGTCAGTCTGGGCGTTGATCTGCTGGATCAGGGGCACCACGCCGCCAGCCGCGCCCGCAGGGCTGCGCAGATCCATCCAGTGCATGAAGCTTTGCACGCCGGCGTCGATGATGGCTTCGGCCTGCGCCACGGCGGCCTGGCGGTTGGCCTGGCCGGTCTGCACCACGCTGGCCAGGTCGTCCACGGTGTAGAGGTACACATCACCGAGGGCCTTGACCTCGGGCTCGATGTCGCGCGGCACGGCCAGGTCCACCATGAACAGGGGGCGGTGGCGGCGCTTTTTGAGGGCACGCTCCACGGCACCCAGGCCGATGATGGGCAGGGTGCTGGCGGTGCAGCTGATGATGGCGTCGAACTCGTGCAGGCGCTCGGGCAGGTCGGACAGGTGCATCACCTCGCCGCCAAAACGGGTGGCCAGCTTCTCGCCGCGCTCCAGCGTGCGGTTGGCGATGGCAATGGATTGGGGGTTCCTGGCGGCGAAATGTGTGGCCGCCAGCTCGATCATTTCGCCGGCTCCGACAAACAGCACGCGGATCTTGGCGAGGTCTTCAAACAACTGGCCCGCCAGGCGCACGGCGGCGGCGGCCATGCTGATGCTGTGCGCGCCGATTTCGGTGCTGGTGCGCACCTCTTTGGCCACGGCAAAGCTGCGCTGGAACAGCTGGTTGAGCGTGGTGCCCAGGGCGCCGGCGGTTTCGGCGGCGCGCACGGCATTTTTCATCTGGCCCAGGATCTGGGCCTCGCCCAGCACCATGGAGTCGAGCCCGCTGGCCACGCGAAAAGCGTGGCGCGCCACCAGGCTGTCTTCGAGGGTGTAGGAATGCGAGCGCAGCAATGCGGGGCTCACGCCACCGCTTTGCGCCAGCCAGTCCAGCGTGTGGTCCATTGCAGCCTGCTCACCTGCGCAATAGATTTCGGTGCGGTTGCAGGTGGAAATGATGGCGGTTTCGACGTCCGGGTGGCGGCTGTTCTGGCGGCTATTCTGGCCCAGTGACTGGCGCAGGCCCTGCAACGTGGGCGTGATCTGGTCGAGCGCAAACGCAAAACGGCCGCGCAGATCGAGCGGCGCAGTGTTGTGGTTGATGCCGAGGGCCCAGACTGCCATAGACCGCGATTATAAAATTGTTCGCAGCATCGGGCACCGTGTCTGCCCAAGCCTTGATCTGGGTCATGTTTTATGGGTCCTCTGGACGCACTCAACCACGTGGTAAATTTTCTGGCGCCCGCCGCCGCGCTGGCCCTGATGCTGGTGCTGGGTGGGCGGTTGATGCGATCAAAGGGGGCGCTGGCGCTTTCCTGGTGGGTGCAGTTAGCTATCAATTTCGCAGTTGGCGCCGCAGTGCTGGTGGCTGGATTGGTGCTGCTGGGCCGCGACGGCAAGATGCTGACCTATGCCGCACTGGTGCTGGCCTGCGCCAGTTGCCAGTGGGTGCTGGTGCGCGGCTGGCGGGGCTGACCACTCGCCGGGCCGGGGCTCAGAACGTGAACAAGTTCTCAGGCGGGGCTGAACAGGTCCACGCGGTCGGTGATGATGCCGTCGGTTCCCAGGTCGATCAGGCGTTGGGCCGCCC
>WOZN01000361.1 GCA_011620245.1 Acidovorax sp. | reverse complement strand
GGTCGCACTGCTGCGCCACCATGTGCGTGAGCAGCGCGTAGCTGGCGATGTTGAAGGGCACGCCCAGAAAGATGTCTGCGCTGCGCTGGTAAAGCTGGCAGGAAAGCTGGCCTTTGCCGCCGGGCTCGGTGGCAGGCGCTACATAGAACTGGAAGAGGGCGTGACAGGGCATCAGCGCCATCTTGTCCAGGTCGGCCACGTTCCAGGCGCTCACGATCATGCGGCGCGAGTCGGGGTTGGTTTTGAGCGTGTCGATCACCTGGCTGATCTGGTCGATATGGCCACCATCGGGCGTGGGCCAGCTGCGCCACTGCACGCCATATACCGGGCCCAGGTCGCCGTCGGCGCGGGCCCATTCGTCCCAGATGGTGACGCCGCGCTCTTTGAGCCAGAGGTTGCTGCTGGAGCCGGTGAGGAACCAAAGCAGCTCCACGATGATGGACTTGAGGTGCATCTTTTTCGTGGTGACCAGGGGAAAGCCCTCGCGCAGATCAAAGCGCATCTGGTGGCCAAAAACGCTTTGGGTGCCCGTGCCCGTGCGGTCCCCCTTGGAGACCCCGTGGGTGAACACATGGCGCATGAAATCCTCGTATTGCGAGCGGACGGGGCGCAGGGAAGGGGCGGAAGTCATGGAGGCAAAAGGCGAACGTTTGACAAGGGGCGGCGCGCATGGTGGCACCGGGCCCGATAGTGTGCCACCGATGGCCGGGGCGGCCGAGTGTCTATGTGCCAAACCCCGTGGTGGCCACCTGCGCACCGTCCTCGAACAGCAGCGTGCGTTCGGGCCAGCGCAGGGCGGCCAGCCGGTATTGCGGGTCCTGAGGGGTGCCTGCCTTGCGGGCCCGCCAGCGACCGCCGACCGAATAGTCCACGCAAAAAACGTTGTGGCGCTGGCCGTGCCAGGCAAAGGGGGGCGTGTTGCTGAACAGGCTTTCTTCTTCGTGCGTGAGGGTTTCCGGCGCGGGCACGACGGGGCGCCGCCAGTAGTGGCCCACCACCACGGGCGCGGCATCGGTGTAGCTGTCCCACCAGGCAATGCGCTCGACAAAGCGCCATTTTCCGCCGGCATAAAAGGGGTCGGTGCCCTGGCGTTCGACCCCCGAGGTGAGCACCTTCAGCGGGTTCAGCATGGCCTTGAGCAGCTCGTTGTCGGCATGGGCCTGCAGAAATGGCGGCTTGTGCAGCGGGTCTTCCAGATCGTGCGGCCACTGCTGGCGCTCGGCCGCGAGGCGCCGGGCCAGTGTCCCGTCCTGGGCCTGGCGGCGCACCTCGGCTTCCCAATGGTCGTATTCGGTGCGCACGCTGCCGGGCGGCAGCTGGCGCGCTGCGGCGATTTGGGCGGGCAGCCAGGCGGCGTGCACGATGCGCAGGTCGGCTCGCTCCAGCGCCACTGGCAGCGTGCCCAGAAAGGCGACGATGGCCACGCGCTCGCTGGCCGTGGGGCGTGCAAAGGGTGCGTATTTGTCGTGGTCGGAAGCCAGGCGCGCATCGAAGAACCATCCGGCTCCGTCCTTGGCATCGTTGCGCAGCAGGCTGATCTCGTGGTTGCCAATCACGGCCACGGCATGCCCGCTGGCAACGAGCTGCGCCACGCGCGCGAGCACGGCGGGGCTGTCGGGTCCCCGGTCGCAGAAGTCGCCCAAAAAGACCAGCGTGCGGCCATCGCGGTGTCGGCCCTGGGCGTCGTAGTCCAGATGGGCCAGCAACGGCTCCAGCGCGTCGATTTCGCCATGGATGTCGCCGACGATGTCGAGCGGTCCCGGAGGCAGGGCCTGAACGAGGCTCATGCGGCGCCCAGCACCCGCCCCGGGTTCATGATGCCCTGCGGATCGAGCGCTGCCTTGATGGCGCGCATCATCGCCAGCGCCGTGGGCGACTGGTATTTTTCGAGCTCGCCCACCTTGAGCGCACCAATGCCGTGCTCGGCCGAGAACGAGCCGCCGAATTGCGCCACGGCTTCGTACACCAGGTGGTTGACATGCGCCTCCTGATCGCGCAGGAACACCTTTGGGTCGCCATCGGCGGGGGCCTGCACGTTGTAGTGCAGGTTGCCGTCGCCCAGGTGGCCGAAGTTGACCAGGCGCACGCCCGGAATCTCGCGCACCAGCAGCGCGTCGGCATATTCGACAAACGCCGGGATGCGCGAAATGGGCACCGAGATGTCATGCTTGATGTTCAGACCCTCTTCGGCCTGCGCCAGTGGAATGCTCTCGCGGATATGCCACAGCTTGTGCGCCTGCGTCAGGTTTTCGGCCACCACCGCATCGGCGACGCAGCCGGCCTCGAAGGCGGCTTCGAGCAGCGCCTCGAAGCGTGCGCGCGCATGGTCTTCGGATTCGCTGTCGGAGTTTTCGAGCAAAACGCCCCAGGGTGCATTCACATCACCCAGGAAGGGCACGCGCAGTTGCGGCATGTGCTTGCCCACCAGGCTCAGCGCAAACTGGCCCATCACCTCAAAGCCGGTGAGCCCCGCGCCCAGATGCTGGTGCGCCAGGCCCAGCAGCGCCACAGCATGTTCCATCGAGGGCACGGCCGCCCAGGCGGTGAGCTGCGCCGCAGGCCGGGGATAGAGCTTGAGCGTGGCGGCGGTGATGATGCCCAGCGTGCCTTCGCTGCC
>WOZN01000047.1 GCA_011620245.1 Acidovorax sp. | reverse complement strand
ATCAAATCAATAGCTAACACCGCAGACCCATCAAGCGCCAAAAACCAAAATCACCCCCCAGCTCGCTCCAGCAGCATCGCATCCCCATAGCTGAAAAACCGGTACTCCTGCGCAATCGCATGCCGGTACAACCCCATCACATGGGCATAGCCTGCAAACGCGCTCACCAGCATCATCAGCGTGCTCTTGGGCAGGTGAAAGTTGGTCAGCAGCAAATCCACCACCTGAAAGCGGAAGCCCGGCGTGATGAAGATGTTGGTGTCGCCGCTGGTCTGGCCCGAGCGGGCCCAGGATTCGAGCGTGCGCACCGTGGTTGTGCCCACCGCCACCACGCGCCCGCCGCGCTGGCGGCAGCGCTCCAGCGCGGCCAGTGTGGCCAGGGGCAATTCGTACCACTCGCTGTGCATCTGGTGCTCGGCCAGGTTTTCGGTCTTGACGGGCTGGAAGGTGCCGGCGCCCACATGCAGGGTGACGCTGGCGCGCTCGACGCCGCGCGCTGCCAGCTCGGCCAGCACGCCCTCGTCAAAGTGCAGCGCGGCGGTGGGTGCGGCCACGGCGCCGGGGGCGCGGGCAAACACGGTCTGGTAGCGCTGGCTGTCTTCGGCCCTGTCCTTGGCGCTCTGGGGGTCGTGGCCGGTGTTTTGCTGGCGCTCGATGTAGGGCGGCAGCGGCAGGTGGCCGTGGCGGTCCATCAGCTCCCAGGGCGATTCGCCTGCGGGGCCGTGCAGCGCGAAGCGAAACAGCGGGCCGTCCCCGGTGGGCCAGCGGCCCAGCAAGGTGGCGTCGAATCCGCCCGCATGGCGGCCGCCGGCCATGTGCACGGTGCTGCCAGGCAGGGGCTTCTTGCTGACCTTCATGTGGGCCACGACTTCGTTGCCGGTACCACCCATGCCTTTGCCCGCCTCGGCGGGCAGCACGCGCTCGATCAGCAGCTCCAGCTTGCCGCCGCTGGTCTTCTCGCCAAAGATGCGCGCCTTGACCACGCGCGTGTCGTTGAACACCAGCAGGTCGCCCGGCGCCAGTTGCCCGGGCAGCTCGCGAAAGATGCGGTCCACGGGCTGCATGGCGCGGCCGTCGAGCAGGCGCGAGGCGCTGCGCTCGGGCGCGGGGTGCTGGGCAATGCGTTCAGGGGGCAGCGAAAAATCGAAGTCGCTGAGGGTGAAAACGCGCGGTGTGGGGATGGTGCTGGAGACGAAGGGCGCACTGGCTGCGCCGCTGGAGAGGTCGGTCATCATGCTTGAGGGCCGAACGGGCCCGTGCCAAGGAAAAAATTGCGGAAGGCGCGATTGTCCCACGGAGGGTGCTGCGCCCGCCTGCCCGTGCTGCGATGGCCTACGGCTGCGCTGCGAAGGCTATTGGCGCGGCCACGCTGTGCACCAGCCGCTGCATATCCTCGGCGCGGGCCAGCGTGGTGCCCGGCCGCAGCAGGGCGGCGGCCCCTGCAGCCACGCCCCAGCGCAGCGCCTCGGCGGGCGCGTCGCCACGGTCCAGCGACCAGACCAGCGCGGCCAGAAAGCAGTCGCCTGCCCCGGTGGTGCCGGTGGCCGCAGGCAGGTTGAGGGCCGGTGCCTGCCAGACACCTGCGCGCGTGGCCAGCACGGCGCCTTGCTCGCCCACCGACAGCGCCACGATCTCCGCCTGGCCCGACTGCACCAGCGCCTGTGCGGCCGTGCGCCATTCTGCGGCGCTGGCGAGGGGCTGCTGCAGCACCTCGCGCAACTCACGCAGGCTCGGCTTGACCAGGGTGATGCCCGCCTTGAGCGCCGCCGCCAGCGGTAGGCCCGAGGTGTCCACCGCCACGCGCGTGCCGCGTGCGCGGGCGCCGGGCGCGAGCCGGGCATAAAAATCAGGGGGCACGCCGGGCGGCAGGCTGCCGCTGGCAACCAGCCAGCGCGGTGCAGTGGCCAATGCGGCCAGGGTGTCCAGGCAGGCCTGCCATTCCGTGGCTTGCAGGGTGGGGCCGGGCAGCACGAAGCGAAACTCCTGGCCGGTGGCGGTTTCGACCACCGAAAAATTCTCTCGCGTGTCGCCGGCAATGGGCTGGATGGCGGTGGCCACACCCTCATCGGCCAGCAACTGGCGCATTTGCGCCCCCGCCGCGCCCCCCGCCAGGGCCCAGGCCTGCACATCGGCGCTCAGGCGGTGCAGCACCCGCGCCACGTTGATGCCGCCGCCGCCCGCAAAGCGTTGCACGGGGCCGCAGCGCAGCTTGTGGGTGGGGGCCACATGGCCGGTGGTGGTGGCCAGGTCGAGGGCGGGGTTGAGGGTGAGGGTGATCAGTGCCGGCACGGTGATGGAGGGGTGGGTGAAGGCTGGCATGGTAGTGCTTGCGAATGGCCATGGCTTCGCGCTGCCTGAATGGAATATGAAATAGGACTTGCGCAAATAAGGATGCCACAACGGTACATGCCTTTGTGGCAGGCGGCTTGCCTGGGCCTGTTTTGCGCAAGTCATGTGAAAGTTCGCGCTGAGATTGCGAGCCTTGTGGGTGATGTTGCGGTGGGGTGCCGAGGCAAGGCGCTGCGAGGGCGAGCGGCAGTCCGCCAATCAGCGGTGGCCCATAATCCTAAAAACGGCAGTTGACCGCTTTGTATTCCTTGACAAGCCGCATGAAATCT
>WOZN01000285.1 GCA_011620245.1 Acidovorax sp. | reverse complement strand
ATGATGCCAAGCGCGATGCAAATGGGCCTGACATGGCAGCTTTCCAGAAAACCGGGATAAAACCTGCCGCTTGCCGGCATTCGGTGCTTTCAACGTCTTCGGCTGCCTGACGACGCACGTGGCAACTTCCATGACCTATGAATTTTTCGCCCGCACCGACCGCGGAAGGGTGCGCAAGAACAACGAAGACTTCGTGGCTTTCGACCGCGATGCGCAGCTGGCCATTCTGGCGGACGGCATGGGCGGCTACAACGCGGGCGAAGTGGCCAGCGCCATGGCCACCACCTTTGTCCGCACGGAAATGGCCCGCTGGCTTGCTCAGGCGGGCAAGAATGCGCAGATTGCCGATGTTCGCAAGGCGCTCGAAATCTGCGTGGAAAACGCCAACCATGCCGTTTTGGGCGCATCACTTGCCACCCCCCAATATGCAGGCATGGGCACCACGCTGGTCGCGGGCGTGTTTCGGGGTGACCGGCTCATTCTGGGCCATATCGGCGACTCGCGCTGCTACCGCCTGCGCGAAGGCATGTTGCAGCAAATCACCCGCGACCATTCATGGCTGCAGGAACAGGTGGACGCCGGCTTCCTGACCCGCGAGCAGGCCGCCGCATCCGGCAACCGCAATCTGGTCACGCGTGCGCTGGGCGTAGAGCCCCATGTGCAATTGGAAGTGAACGAGTTCCAGGTGGCACCGCACGACTTGTTCCTCATCTGCTCGGACGGCCTGACCGACATGGTGTCCGATGCCGACCTGGCCGAACTGTTGCGCGCATCCTTGCCGCTGCAAGACAAGGCCACCCTGCTCATCGACACCGCCAACACCCAGGGCGGGCGCGACAACATCAGCGTGCTGCTGGTGCAAACTACAGCGCGCGGCAAGAAACGCGGCCTCATATCCCGATGGGTCGGGGCTGCATGATGCCGCCCAACCACACAACAACTCAACATCACACCAGGAGTGGATCATGCCCAGAATGATCGTTTCGATCGACAGCGTCGTCATCAAAGAGGTCGATTTGACCAAGGAACGCACCACGCTGGGCCGGCGCCCCTATAACGACATCGTCATCGACAACCTGGCCGTCAGCGGAGAGCATGCCGTCATCCACATGACCGGCGACGGCGTGGAAATCGAAGACCTGGGCAGCACCAATGGCACCTATGTCAACGCCAAGGCCATCAAGCGCCAGGAGCTGCGCAGCGGCGACGTCATCGATGTAGGCAAATACAAAATCCGCTTCCTTCACGAAGCCGGGGGCGGCAATTTCGAAAAAACCATGCTCTTCAAGCCAGGCATGCTGCCCCCGCCCGCGGCCGCGCCGCGCCCCGTGGCCGCATCGATGCCGCCGGCCGCCGCGCTGCATCCGGCGGTCATTCGGGTGATGACGGGCGCCGCAGCCGGGCGCGAAGTGACGCTGCAGAAAGTGGTCACCACCATCGGCAAACCCGGCGTGGCCGTGGCCGCCATCACCAAGCGCCACCAGGGCCATCATGTACTGGCCCATGTTGAAGGGCGCGACATGCCCCTGATCAACGGCACATCCATCGGAGACACCCCCGTGCCCCTCAAGCATGGCGACCTGATCACCCTGGCCGGGACCGACATGCTGTTCGAGCAGGCCTGATAGCTCTGCGGGCTGTTGCATTGCCCGCCACCCCCCCCGTGAAACCTTGGTGCATGGGCGGCGCGGCGCGGCCGGTTTCGACTTCAATGCCTGGCAAGGCCGTCGCATGCAAGTTTGACGTGTAGGGCGCACCTGTTTTGATAGCTGCCAGCGCTTGCTGCATAAGGGCTTGAGGTCGATTTCATTAGAAATTGGAACCTGACCCCGAACATTCTTCACCCCGAACATTCTCCCAAGGCCTCGATGACGGCCTGCGGGTTGCGCTCGATCACGTTGAGCAGCACCAGCGCCGGGCCGTGCGGGGTGCGGTCGCCGCGCTCCCAGTGCCGCAGGGTCGCCGTGGAGAAGCCGAAGCGGGCGGCGAACTGCTCCTGGGTCATGCCCACTTTGGCGCGGACGGCCTTCACGTCGATTTCACGGGGGCGATGTACGCGCACGCCGCGCACGTCGCCCTTGGCGTGGGCGATGGCTTCTTGCAAACCCTGCTTGATGCTCTCGAATGCGGTGCTCATGATGTCTTTCCTCTCCAGATTTCGACCAACACATCAACCAAGTCGGCCAGGTCCTGGCGCTCTTGCGTGCTCAAGAGTTTGTCGGCCAGCCGGGTATAGGTGGGCAGCTCGGCAATGCCGTGCAGGGCTTCATTCATGGCTTATTGTAATCCAGTGGATTAGTTTCACCATAGGCAGAAAGGACGGCCTTTCGGCCTTCCCTGCTTGACATGGCGCGCAAGGGCGGTAGCTGCATGCATACGTCACGTCACGCGACAATGGTCGAGAGCGTGCAAAGAGTGATGTGTTGCTGGCCCTGCACGGGCCGCACAACGGTTGCCATCAGGGGCTACTACGCCCCCGATACCCCCTTCGCCCCCTTCAACGCCCCTGCGGAAATTGGAATCTGACCCCGAATATTCCAATTTGTGACCCCAATTTGCCCCCCACCCGTTCGGGCTGAGCCCTTCGACAGGCTCAGGACAGGCCTGTCGAAGCCAGGGCA
>WOZN01000025.1 GCA_011620245.1 Acidovorax sp. | reverse complement strand
GGAGACGACGCGGCGGGCTCATGCCCGCAAGGAGGAGTAACGCCGCATGGTGCCCTGAGCGCGGTGCTGGCGGGTGCATAGCGCTCTCACCCAAAAGGTGAACGCCATCGGAGCCATCAAGCGTTGATTTCATGCGGCTTGTCAAGGGATACAAAGCGGTCAACTGCCGTTTTTAGGCTCAGTCAGTCGTCGTCATCGCGGTGATTCTCGCTCCAGCGCGCGGCATCCGCAGCGGGCTGTTGGGGCGCCTGGTTCCACTGCCATGCCCAGAAGGCGAGCACGCAGGCCAGCACTGCGGCGGCGAGCCAGCCATGGTTGCTCTTCGCCAGGTCGGGCCCGGGGCCCCGCACGCGGCCTGTCAGCATGGGCAGTGCCTGGTTCTTGCGGCGCAGCACGCTCAGGAGGGCGATCAGGCCGATATGCGCCAGCACCACGAACAGCAGGGTGTTGCCAAAGAACTCATGCATTTCCTCCAGCCATTCACCGCCCCATTCGTCCCACACGGCGTAGCCGCTGAGGGTGAGCGGCAACACCAGCGCCAAAATCAGCGCCACGGCCAGTGCCATCAATAAATTCTGCCCCGGGCGCCAGGTGGCCTGAAGGCCGGTGGGCGAGCGCACGGCAGCCAGGGATTGAAGCCATGCCGGCAACCCCCGCAGCTTGCGCCACAGCACCGACAGGCGGGCCTGGCGCGGCCCGAACAGGCCCCACAGCAGGCGCGCCACCACCAGCCCGGCCAGCGTGTAGCCCAGCGTGACATGCACCAGCCGCCAGCGCTCGCCGTCGGCGGTGATGTAGGCCACCGTGAAGCTCAGCGCCATCAGCCAGTGCAGCATGCGCGTGGTGGCATCGACCACGCGGCGGGTGGCGGGCCGGGGTGTTTGCGATTGCGCTTGCGCCGATGTTTGCGATTGCGATTGCGCCGAGGATGGCGCAGACGGTGAGGCGGGAGAGGTCGTAGAAAGGGTTTCGGAAGTCATGGTGTTCCTCACTTCGGAATGCGGACGCGGTCGTCGTCAAAGTCGCCCTGGTCGGCACGGGTATGGCAGGCCATGCAGTTGGCGCGACTGCCCACGGTGGCGCGCTTCCACACAGCGGGCTCCACCTCACGGTGCTTGCGCTCGAACCAGGCGGATTGGGTGATGCGGTCTTGCGGCGGCGCCTCGCGCACGCGCTTGTAGGTGCCCGCATGGGCCTCCAGCCAGGTGCTGATCTGGCGCACCATGGCCGGGTCGAGCGAGGCATCGGTGCCGTAGTGCTGGTCCAGCCCCTTCATCATGCGGCTCCACGAACTGGCGGGCAGCATGCCGGGCGGGTAGGCCATGTGGCAGGCGGCGCATTCCTGCCTATAGGCTGGCAGCATGGCGCTGGCGGGCATTTCACGGCTGTCGGCCCAGGCGGCGGCGGGCAGTGCGCAGGCCAGCGCCAGCAGGGCGGCGCAATGGCGAACGGTGCGCACGGGCGGGGTGCGGGCAATGGTGATGGCGGTGCGGTTCATGGCTTGTCCTTGGTGGCCTGGGGCGGGTTTTTGGCATCGAGCTGCAGCAGCCAGGCCAGCACATCGGCTTTCTCGACGGCCGTGCATTCGCGGCTCAGCACATCGTTGCAGTTGCGGCGAAACCATTTGTCCACCTTGGCGGTGTCGGTAAAGCGTTCGGGGTTGAACGCGGGTGCCAGCGGGGCAATGGTCTTGCCCGTGCTGGCGTGGCGTGTGGAGGCGGTGGGCGGATTGCCATGGCACGAGGCGCACGACCATTCGCCGCCATGGCGGCTGGTGAAAAACACGCGGCCGCGCTCGGCACTGACAGGCTTGCCGGATATCTCGCTCCAGCGCTGCATCTGCAAGGCAGCGGTGGTATCTGCGGCGTGGGCCGGCACCAGGGCGAAAGCCAGCGCCAGCAGCGCGGCCACGCGGACGACAGGGGTGGGGTGTGGGGTGTGCATGCCGCCATGGTGCGCGGCGGGCATGAAGGATGGCTTAAGAACCTGTTCACGATCTATTGATCCGGCCCAATGATGTGTGAACCGCTCGCCCTGAGCTTGGCCTGTCCTGAGCCTGTCGAAGGGTCGAAGGGCTTCGACAAGCCTGTCCTGAGCTTGTCGAAGGGCTCAGCCTGAACGGTAGTTGATACAACAAAAGGCCGGATCAATAAGGAACGCAGAGGCAGGGCGCTGGCCGCTGGGGCCCTCGCCCACGTGCCTGTCGCATTGTTTTCCTATCATGTTCGGGGGTATTTGCCCGCATTTCGTCAACATTCAACCAAGAGAGAGAGGGGCTTCATCATGGATTTTGTTCAGTCGGTTCAATCGTGCCTGGGGCAGTACGCCACGTTTTCTGGCCGTGCATCACGCTCCGAGTACTGGTGGTTTTTTCTGTTCCAGGTGGTGGTGATGATCATTGCCAGCATGCTGGGCGATGTGGTTTACAGCCTGGCCTCGCTGGCGCTGCTGTTGCCGGCACTGGCTGTGGGCACGCGCCGCCTGCACGACATTGGCCGAACGGGCTGGTGGCAGCTGCTGCTGCTGACCGGCATCGGCTTTCTGGTGTTGCTGTACTGGTGGGTGCAGCCTGGCGAAGCATCGGCCAACAGTTACGGCGAGCCCTTCGCCGACTGAAATGAAAAAAT
>WOZN01000061.1 GCA_011620245.1 Acidovorax sp. | reverse complement strand
CAGTTTTTGCCGGATTTGCAGCCCCATAGCCCGGCTATGGGGCAAAAAGACGGTGTTCTCGAAGAGCGGCGAAGCCAAAAATGGACCGCTGCGGCCGATTTGCAGCCGACGATTTCCAAGTCCGACAGCCTCCTGGCCGCCAGCCATGGCCAGGCGGGCCCGACCCACCCGGTGACCATGGTCTTTGCCAGCCACAACCTGGGCCAGGTCAAGCGGCTGGCCAGCCGGGTGATTTATCTCGAACACGGCGCAGTGCTGGCTGATTTGCCGGTGCACGATTTTTTCAACGGCCCCCTGCCCGACGCCGCCCGATTGTTTGTCAAAGGAGAAATGGTATGAAAAATTTGAAGTCTTTTTGGCCTCTAACGCTTATGCGCAAAGCGCTATTAGCTATTGTTTTTGTAGTATGTGGGCCCGCGTTTGCGCAATCCATCACCATGGCATCCACCACGTCCACCGAACAGTCGGGCCTGTTCGGTTATTTGCTGCCCGAGTTCAAGAAGGCCAGCGGCCTGGATGTGAAGGTGGTGGCCCTGGGCACGGGGCAGGCGCTTGACATGGCGCGCCGCGGCGATGCGGATGTGCTGTTCGTGCATGACCAGGTGGCCGAAGAAAAGTTTGTCGCCGACGGCTGGGGTGTGAAGCGCTACCCCGTGATGTACAACGACTTCATCCTGGTGGGCCCCAGGAACGATCCCGCTGGCGTCAAGGGCAAGGACATCGTGCAGGCGCTCAGGAAGCTGGCCGCTGGCAACGCCGAATTTATCTCGCGCGGCGACAAGAGCGGCACGCACGCCGCAGAGTTGCGCTACTGGAAGCTGGCCGGCGCCGATGCCGCCAAGGGCAGCGGCTACAAGGAATGCGGCTGTGGCATGGGCCCGGCGCTCAACATCGCGGCATCCACCGGCGCCTATGTGCTGGCCGACCGGGGCACCTGGCTCAACTTCAAGAACCGCGCCGATCTGGCCGTGCTGGTGGAGGGCGACACGCGCCTGTTCAACCAGTATGGCGTGATGGTGGTAAACCCCGCCAGGCACCCGCATGTGAAGGTGCAGGACGCGCAGAAATTCGTGGACTGGGTGGTTTCGCCCGTTGGCCAGGCGGCGATCGCCAGCTACAAGATCGGTGGCGAGCAGCTGTTCTTTCCGAACGCAGGGAAGTGAACCTAGCAGCCTGTCGGACTTGGAAGTCGTCGGCTGCAAATCGGCTGCAAATCGGCCGCAGCGGTCCATTCGGCGTGATTGCGTTGCGGGCGAGCGGATGCGTTGCCGGGCCTTCACGCCCAGCGGTAGTGGCTCGCCGCATGCAGTGCCCAGCGGCCATCGCCCGCAAGTTCCAGCACCTGGTGGTGGTATTCCAGCACGCTCTGGTGGTGGCTCACGCTGACCGGCGTGATCGACAGGCCCGTGAGCTGGCCATACAGCAGCGCCTCGTTGGCGGAATCGAGCGCACTGGTGGCTTCGTCCAGCAGCAGGTAGCGGGGCTTGGCCAGCAGCGCGCGGGCAAAGGCCAGGCGCTGCTGTTCGCCGACCGACAGCACCTTGGCCCAGTCGAGTTCGGCGCTGAGCCCGCCGAAGCGCTCGGCCAGTGTGGGCAGGTTTACCCGTTCCAGCCATTGCTGCAGTTCTGCGTCGGAGATCTCGCGCTCCGTCTGGGGGTACAGCAGTTGGCAACGCAGGTCGCCCAGGGGCAGGTAGGGGTTTTGGGGCAAAAAGAGCATGTCGGGGTCGGCAGGGCGCATCACCTCGCCAGAGCCGGTGGTCCAGAGCCCGGCCACCACGCGCAGCAGCGAGCTTTTGCCCGCGCCGCTGGGCCCCACGATCAGCAGCCCCTTGCCCGGCGACACGCTGAGCGTGAGGTCGCGCAGCAGCAGGTGTTCGCGGTTGGGCGTGAGCACGGTGAGTTGCGTCACCCCGAGATCAAAGCCTGGCACGGTATGGATCTGTCCCGTGGGTTCAAGGCGGGGTTCGGTGCCGCCTTCATTTTCGGTGCGACTGCCCCCCGGGGGCGAGTCTTGCAGCGTGGCAGAAAACGCGTACAGCCGGTCCACGCCGGCCGAGAAGCGGCTCAGGCTTTCGAAATGCTCGACGATCACCGTCAGCGCGCTCAGGATGGCGGCAAAGGCCCCCGCGGCCTGGATGGCCCGGCCTACTTCCAGCTCGCCCGAGAGCACCTGGTCGGCAATGATCACGCTGGGCAGCACGATGGTCAGGAAGCTGTGGGTGTACTGGAACAGGTTGAGCCTGAACTGCCAGCGCAGCACCTGCTGGTAGTTGGCATACAGCGCGTCAAAAATGCGGCGCAGCGTGGACATCTCGCGCAACTCGCCGTTGTGAAAGGCGATGGGCTCGGCATGTTCGCGCACCCGCACCAGGCTGAAGCGGAAATCGGCCT
This sequence comes from Acidovorax sp., assembly GCA_011620245.1. Taxonomy (GTDB): domain Bacteria; phylum Pseudomonadota; class Gammaproteobacteria; order Burkholderiales; family Burkholderiaceae_C; genus Acidovorax. The sequence goes on along the minus strand of WOZN01000061.1, from coordinate 235 downwards.
CGCGCTGCAACTGGCGGTAGTTCAGCCCGATCAGGCGCTTGCCGAAGACCGTGGCGGTGAACATGGTGCTGAAGATGGCATAGCCGACCAGAAAATAGACCAGCCCTTGCGAGATGGTCCACAGCACACTGGCAAACGCAATGAGCTGGATCACCGAGCCCAGCGCGATCATCGAAAAATACAGCGACTGCTGGGTGAACGCGTTGATGTCCTCCGCGATGCGCTGGTCGGGGTT
>WOZN01000405.1 GCA_011620245.1 Acidovorax sp. | reverse complement strand
AAGGCAAACCATCACACCATGAGCACCAGCATTCTCATCATTGCCCACGCCCCGCTGGCCCATGCCTTGCGCAAATGTGCACTGCACGTGTTTGCCGACTGCGGCGACAGTGTGGCGGCAATGGACGTGCAGCCTAACGCGGCCCCTGAAGCCAGCCTGGTGCAGGCGCGCTGCCTGCTGGAGCAACTGGGCACCCATTCCACATTGGTGCTGACCGACCTGTTTGGCGCCACGCCCTGCAATATCGCCCAGCGCCTGGTGGATGGCGTCGGCTCGCGCCTCGTGGCGGGGGTGAACCTGCCCATGCTGCTGCGTGCCGTGAGCTACCGCGCGGAGCCTCTGGATGCCGTGGTCTCCCGCGCTGTCGTGGGCGGCATCCAGGGTGTAATGCAGGTGGCCATTGCGGCGCCGCAAAACCAGACTCGACGAAACTCCCATGATCAAGACGCGTACGACCATCAACAATAAACTGGGGCTGCACGCCCGGGCGTCGGCCAAGCTGACCAAGCTGGCGGGCAGCTTCCCCTGCGATGTTTTCATGAGCCGGGGCGATCGCCGCATCAACGCCAAGAGCATCATGGGCGTGATGATGCTGGCCGCCGGCATGGGCACCGAGATTGAAATCGAGACCATTGGCGAGCGCGAGCAGGAGGCCATGGATGCGCTGCTTGCGCTGATTGCCGACAAGTTCGGTGAAGGCGAGTGACGGCGGCCGCCATGCGCGCCTATCGCGCGGTGTGTTGACCTGCCTGGGTGCGCATGGACTGACGCGGTAGTAGAACAGTTGCCAGAAAAGGAACTTCGATGACGTTTTCCGTCCACGGTCTTGCGGTTGCCCGGGGCATTGCCATCGGCCGGGCCGTGCTGGTGGCTTCAAGCCGCGTGGATGTGGCGCATTATTTCATCCAGCCCGAGCAGGTGGTGGCGGAAGTCGAGCGGGTGCGCCAGGGGCGCAACGCGGTGGCCGAGGAGTTGCAGCGCCTGCAGGCCGACATGCCGCCCGATGCGCCGCCCGAGCTCGCCGCGCTCTTGGACGTGCACCTCATGCTGCTGCAGGACGAGATGCTCGCCGGGGGTGTCAAGCATTGGATCTCCGAGCGCCTGTACAACGCCGAATGGGCGCTGACCACGCAGTTCGAACTGATTGCGCGCCAGTTCGACGAGATGGAAGACGAATACCTGCGCGAGCGCAAGGCCGACCTGGAGCAGGTGGTCGAGCGCATCCTGCGCTACATGAAGGGCGTGGCCAACCCCGTGGCGCCGCCCGCCAGCAACCCGCGCCGCAAGACCCAGCAGGACCTGCTGCTCGATGACACGGTGGATGTGCCCCTGGTGCTGGTGGCGCATGACCTGTCCCCGGCCGACATGCTGCAGTTCAAACAGAGCGTGTTCGCCGGTTTCGTCACCGATGTGGGCGGCAAGACCTCGCACACCGCCATCGTGGCGCGCAGCATGGACATTCCGGCCGTGGTGGGGGCGCGCTCCGCCAGCCAGCTGGTGCGCCAGGACGACTGGGTCATCATCGACGGCGATGCCGGGGTGATGATCGTCGACCCCTCGCCCATCATCCTGGCTGAATACGGTTTTCGCCAGCGCCAGATCGATCTGGAGCGCGAGCGCCTCGCGCGTCTGCTCCACACGCCTGCCGTCACGCTCGACGGCCACAAGGTCGAGTTGCTGGCCAACATCGAGCAGCCCGGTGATGCGGCTGCTGCCTTGCGCGCGGGCGCCGCGGGCGTGGGTCTGTTTCGCAGTGAATTCCTGTTCATGGGCAAAAACGGCAACCTGCCCGGTGAAGACGAGCAATACCGGGCCTATTGCGAAGCGATTGACGGCATGCAGGGCCTGCCGGTCACCATCCGCACCATCGACGTGGGCGCCGACAAGCCGCTCGTCAAGGGCTTCAAGGACACGCACCTGAATCCGGCGCTGGGCTTGCGCGCCATCCGCTGGAGCCTGGCCGATCCGTCGATGTTCCGCAACCAACTGCGCGCCGTGCTGCGCGCTGCGGCTTATGGCAAGGTGAAGCTGCTGTTCCCCATGCTGGCGCATGTGCGCGAAATCGAACAGACGCTGGCCCAGCTCGAACTGGCGCGCGCCGAGCTCGATGCCCGGAATGTGCCCTATGGCCCGGTCGAGCTCGGCGCCATGATCGAGGTGCCGGCGGCGGCACTGATGGTGCGTCGCTTCCTTCGGTATTTCGACTTTCTGTCCATCGGCACCAACGACCTCATCCAGTACACCCTGGCCATCGACCGCGCCGATGAATCCGTGGCACACCTGTATGACCCTTTTCATCCGGCCGTGCTGCGCCTGGTGGCCGATGTGATCGCCGAATGCCAGGCGCAGGGCAAGAGCGTGAGCGTGTGCGGCGAAACCGCGGGCGATGTGGCCATGACGCGCCTGCTGCTGGGGCTGGGCCTGCGCAGTTTTTCGATGCACCCGGCGCAGATTCTGACCGTGAAGCAGGAGATCCTGCGGGCCGACACCCGCAAGCTGGCCCCATGGGCGCAGCAGGTGCTCACCGGGGACGACCAGCCAGACGGGTCACTGATGATCTGATCTGCTCATTGTTGAGTGGCTGTTCGCGCTTTCAGGATGAGCGCTTGCGGCCTGGCCAGGGATACAAAGC
>WOZN01000339.1 GCA_011620245.1 Acidovorax sp. | reverse complement strand
GAGCGGCACCACCGACGCGCGACACCGAGATACCGGCGTTGATGGCGGGGCGGATACCGGCATTGAACAGGCTGGTTTCCAGGAAGATCTGGCCGTCGGTGATCGAGATCACATTGGTTGGCACGAAAGCGGACACGTCGCCGGCTTGCGTTTCGATGATGGGCAGTGCGGTCAGCGAACCGGTCTTGCCCTTCACCGCGCCCTTGGTGAAAGCTTCGACATAGTCGGCATTCACGCGGGCTGCGCGTTCGAGCAGGCGGCTGTGCAGATAGAACACGTCGCCGGGATAGGCTTCGCGGCCTGGTGGGCGGCGCAGCAGCAGCGAAACCTGGCGATAAGCCACGGCTTGCTTGGACAGGTCGTCGTACACGATCAGGGCGTCTTCACCGCGGTCGCGGAAATACTCGCCCATGGTGCAGCCCGAGTAGGCCGAGACGTACTGCATGGCAGCCGATTCGGAGGCCGATGCGGCTACCACAATCGTGTAGTCCATGGCACCGGCTTGCTCCAGCGCGCGCACCACGTTCTTGATCGACGAAGCCTTCTGACCAATGGCAACGTAGATACAGGTCACGCCCTGGCCCTTCTGGGCAATGATGGCGTCGATGGCCACTGCCGTCTTGCCGGTCTGGCGGTCACCAATGATCAGCTCGCGCTGGCCGCGACCCACGGGCACCATGGAGTCGATCGACTTCAGGCCGGTTTGCAGAGGCTGGTCCACCGACTTGCGTGCGATCACGCCCGGGGCAACCTTCTCGATCACATCGGTGAGCTTGGCGTTAATGGGACCCTTGCCGTCGATCGGCTGGCCCAGGGCGTTCACCACGCGGCCCACGAGTTCGGGGCCCACCGGCACTTCCAGAATGCGGCCCGTGCACTTGACGGTGTCGCCTTCGGAGATATGCTCGTACTCGCCCAGAATCACTGCACCGACGGAGTCGCGCTCGAGGTTCAATGCCAGGCCGTAGGTAGGCTGACCGTCCTTGGTAGCGGGAAACTCCAGCATTTCGCCTTGCATCACGTCCGACAGGCCATGAACGCGCACGATACCGTCAGACACGGACACCACGGTGCCCTGGTTGCGGATGTCGCTGCTGGCGGCCAGCCCTTCGATGCGGCTCTTGATGAGTTCAGAAATTTCTGCGGGATTGAGTTGCATGACTCTTTCCTTCTTTCTTTGGTTCGCGAAGACCTCGCCGCGTTACGCGGTGAGGGCCGCTTTCATTTGTTCAAGACGGGCCTTGACCGAAGTGTCCAGCACCTCGTCGCCCACCACTACGCGAATGCCACCGATCAGGGACTCGTCCTGCTGCACGGTGAGATTGAGCTTGCGGCCAAAGCGCTTTTCCAGCGCTGTGCCGACCTCAGCCAATGCCGCACCATCCATGGGGAAGGCGCTGTACACCACGGCATCCGAAGATCCGTTGCGGCGATTCACGAGGGCACGAAATTGCTTGGCCACTTCGGGGATTGCATCGAGACGCCCGTTGTCGATGACTGTGCGCAGGAAATTCTTCGCCATTTCAGGCAGCGCAGAACGCGCTACATCCATGAAGACTTCAAACACCTGGTCTGCCGTCACCTTGGGGTTGTCCGCCAGTTGGCGCAACTGGGGGTTGGCGGCGATTGCCGCCAGTTCGTCCACCCAGGCAATGGTACTGCCCAGATCGACGCCCGCACCCGCCGCTGTAGCAGCTTTGAACAAGGCATCAGCGTAAGGACGTGCAATGGTGGCGAGTTCTGCCATGTTGTCCCCTTACAGCTCGGTCTTCAGGCGGTTGAGCAGATCGGCATGGACGCCAGCATTGACTTCCTTGCGGAGAATTTGCTCGGCACCCTTGACGGCCAGTGCTGCCACCTGCTCACGCAGGGCTTCGCGGGCTTGCACCATTTGCTGCTCGGCTTCGGCACGTGCAGCAGCAACGATCTTGTTACCTTCGTCGGTGGCGCGGAGCTTGGCCTCTTCCACGATGGCCTGGGCACGACGGTCGGCGTCCGCAAGACGCGATGCCGTTTCGTTGCGCGCCTGTGACAGTTCCTTTTCGACGCGCTGATTGGCAGCGGTCAGTTCGGATTTGGCACGGTCGGCAGCGGCGAGGCCATCGGCGATTTTCTGGGCTCGTTCATCCAGCGCCTTCGCGATCGGTGGCCACACGAATTTCATCGTGAACCACACCAAGATCAGGAAAACGATGGCCTGAACGAACAGGGTCGCATTGATACTCACGGCAACACCTTTCTAGAGTGGCGTTGAACGGGAATTACTTGGGCAGGTTGGCCAAGAACGTCGAAGCAAAGGGGTTGGCGAATGCGAACAGCAGAGCGATAGCCACACCAATCAGGAAAGCCGCATCGATCAGACCAGCCAAGATGAACATCTTGGTTTGCAGTTCGTTGATCAGCTCAGGCTGACGGGCCGACGACTCGAGGAACTTGCCGCCCATCAGTGCAATACCGATGGAAGCGCCGACAGCGCCGAGACCAACGATCAGACCACAAGCCAAAGCGACGAGACCGAGAATGTTTTCCATGATGACTCCTGAGTTAAAAAATGAAAAGTTAAGGAAAGAAACAACGAAAGGGAAAGCTTAGGGATGCGGAAATTGCCAATGTCCCGTTTATGGCGAGCGCTGGCGGGATG
>WOZN01000053.1 GCA_011620245.1 Acidovorax sp. | reverse complement strand
CACGCCCGGAAACGCGGTGAACACCCGGTCGGCCACACCGGCCAGCACCTTGTTGGCCATGCCGGCCACCGAGTTCTGCTCGTGCAGCACCAGGGGCTTGCCACACAGCACGCCCATCATGCCGCCAGGAAAGGTGATGTAGCCGCCCAGGCCCACCACCACATCGGGCTTGACGCGGCGCACCACCTGCAGCGCCTGCCAGAAGGCGCGCAACAGGCGCAGCGGCAGCAACGCCAGCGTCGCCAGCCCCTTGCCGCGCACACCCGAAAAATCGATCAGTTCAAGCGCAAAGCCGTGCTGCGGCACGATGCGCGACTCCATGCTGCCCGGTGCGCCCAGCCAGTGCACGCGCCAGCCGCGCGCGCGCAGTTCCTCGGCCACGGCCAGGCCCGGGAAGATATGGCCGCCGGTGCCGCCGGCCATGATGAGGGCGGTTTTTTGCCGACTCATACGCGGCCTCCGCGCATGAGGAGTTTGTTCTCGTAGTCCACCCGCAGCACGACCGCGAGCGCCACCAGATTCATCAGGATCGCCGACCCGCCAAAGCTCATCAGCGGCAGCGTCAGCCCCTTGGTGGGCAGCGCGCCCAGGTTCACCCCCATGTTGATGAAGGTCTGAAAACCAATCCAGATGGCCACGCCCTGCGCCACCAGGCCCGCGAACACGCGGTCCAGCGCAATGGCCTGGCGGCCGATGTGCATGATGCGGCGCGTCATCCAGACGAACAGCACGATGAGCGTGAGCACGCCCACCAGGCCGAACTCCTCGCCGATGACCGCCAGCAGGAAATCGGTGTGGGCCTCGGGCAGCCAGTGGAGTTTTTCCACACTGCCGCCCAGCCCCACGCCAAAGATCTCGCCACGCCCGATGGCAATGAGCGAATGCGAAAGCTGGTAGCCCTTGCCCAGCGCATGCTGTTCGCTGAACGGGTCGAGGTAGGCGAACACGCGCTCGCGGCGCCAGGGCGAGGTGGCGATCATGGCGCCGAAGGCCGCCACCAGAACCCCCGCGATCAGGAAAAACATGCGCGCGTTGACACCCCCCAGGAACAGGATGCCCATGGCGATCACCGCCACCACCATGAAGGCGCCCATGTCCGGCTCGGCCAGCAACAGCACGCCCACGATGGCCACGGCGGTGCCCATGGGCAGCACCGCGCGGAAAAAGCGCTCTTTCACGTCCATCTTGCGCACCATGTAGTCGGACGCATACACCAGCACTGAAAACTTCGCCAGTTCCGAGGGCTGGAAGTTCATGATGCCCAGGGACAGCCAGCGCCGCGCACCATTGACCACCATGCCCACATGCGGAATCAGCACCGCCACCAGCAGCATGATGGACACCACGAACAGCCAGGGCGCCACGCGCTCCCAGGTGGCCATGGACACCTGGAACGCCAGCAGCGCCACCACAAAGCCGGCGATCAGGGCAAACACATGGCGCACCAGAAAATGGGTGGAGGCGATCTTGCCGAAACGCGGGTTGTCCGGCATGGCGATCGAGGCCGAATACACCATCACCAGCCCCCAGGCCAGCAAGGCCACCACCACCCACAGCAGGGCCTGATCGAACCCCAGCACTGCCGCCGGCGTGCTGCGGGTGGGGCGGTAGTCGGTGCCGCCCACGCGCACCGGCAGCACATCGGCGGCCTTGCCGGACAGCCCTCTCAGCCAGGCCGTGGCGCGCTGCCATGCACTGGTGGCGGTGGTCATTGCATGCCCTCCAGTTCCTGCCCGGCGTCGTGGGCCAGCGCGCGCACGGCGTCGCAGAACACCTGGGCGCGGTGCTCGTAATCCCGAAACATGTCAAAGCTGGCGCAGGCGGGCGACATCAGCACCGCATCGCCTGCGTGGGCATGCTGCGCGGCCAGCTGCACGGCCTGCGGCAGCGTCTGCGCATCGACCAGGGGAACCCCGGCGCCTTGCAGGGCCGCACGGATCAGCGGAGCGTCCCGCCCCATCAGGACCACGGCCCGCGCATGGCGCACGACCGGCGCCGCCAGTGGTGAAAAATCCTGCCCCTTGCCCTCGCCCCCCAGGATGACCACGATGCGGCGATCCGCCCCCAGGCCGGTCAGCGCTGCCACCGTGGCGCCCACATTGGTGCCCTTGCTGTCGTCGAAATACTCCACGCCCGACACCATGCCTATGGGCTCCACGCGGTGCGGCTCCCCGCGGTACTCGCGCAGGCCATGCAACATGGGGGACAGCGGGCAACCGGCCTCACAGGCCAGCGCCAGGGCGGCCAGGGCATTGATGGCGTTGTGGCGCCCGCGAATGCGCAGCGCATCGGCCGGCATCAGGCGCTGGATATGCAGTTCTTGCTCTTCGCTGCGGCCGCGCTTGCGGGTTTCGTCCGGCTCCAGGGCGCGCACCAGCCAGGCCATGCCGCTCACCATCTCGATACCGAAGTCGCCCGGGCGCCGCGGCATGTCGCCGCCAAAGGTGCGGTGTGCGCGCTGCTGCGGCTTTTGCAGCTTCACGCGCATTGCCGGCGGCAGCATCGCCATCACGGCCGGCTCGTCGCGGTTGAGCACCATTACGGCGCCCTGCCCGAAGATGCGGGCCTTCGCGCCGGCATAGGCCTGCATGTCGCCATGCCAGTCCAGGTGGTCCTGCGTGATGTTGAGCACCGTGGCGGCCGTGGGCTCGAAACCCGCCACACCGTCGAGCTGGAAGCTCGACAGCTCCAGCACCCACACCTGGGGCAGCGTGCCCGCGTCGATATGCGCCGCCAGCGTGTCGAGCAGCGTCGGGCCGATATTGCCCGCCACGGCCACGGTCTTGCCCGCACGCTCCACCAGCCGCCCCGTGAGCGAGGTGACCGTGGTCTTGCCATTGGTGCCGGTGATGGCCAGCACCGCCGGCGCATAGCCATGCGCAGCACGCAGCGCATCGAGCGCCATGGAATACAGGCTCAATTCGCCACCAGTGCTTATGCCCATTGCGCTGGCAGCTATAAATACAGTAGCAACCGAATCGGGGCTCAAACCCGGCGAGCGGTACACCGCGTGCAGCTCCTGCCCTTGCACCAACTGCGTGCCGAATGCGCCCGCGACGAAACGCACCTGGGGCAGTTCCTGCTGCAATGCGGCCAGCTGGGGCGGCGCCTGCCGCGTGTCGGCCACGGTGACACGGGCGCCACAGCGCACGCACCAGCGCGCCATGGCCAGGCCCGAGGCGCCCAGGCCGAGGATGAGGATGTTCTGGTCCTGCAGCGGTTTCATGCCCTCACCCGGGCGGCCCCTGGGTGCGGCGGATTCTTGCGCCGGCTCGGCAGCATCTTGGGGCACCGCAGGCAATTGCGCGGGGCTGGGCTCGGGCGCAGCCACTTCGGCAAAGATCTGCGCCACGAAATCAGCCGCCGCCTTGGCCGCAGAGATGGCGGGCGCAACTGCCCCTGCCTCGGAAGGCACGGGCGGGGTTTGACCGGGCAGGAGGGGGGCGTTGTCGCTCATCGCAGTTTCAGGGTCGAAAGCCCCACCAGGCACAGCAGCATGGTGATGATCCAGAAGCGCACCACCACCTGCGTTTCCTTCCAGCCGCTCCTCTCGAAATGGTGGTGCAATGGCGCCATCTTCAGCAGGCGCCGGCCTTCGCCGTAGCGGCGCCTGGTGTATTTGAACCAGACCACCTGCAGCATCACCGACAGGGCCTCGGCCACGAAGATGCCGCCCATGATGGCCAGCACGATCTCCTGGCGCACGATGACCGCGATGGTGCCCAGCGCCGCGCCCAAGGCCAGCGCGCCCACATCACCCATGAACACCTGGGCCGGGTGCGCGTTGAACCACAGAAAGGCCAGGCCCGCACCCGCCATGGCGGCGCAAAAAATCAGCAGCTCGCCCGAGCCAGGGATATGGGGAAAGAACAGGTACCTGGAATAGACCGCGTTGCCGGTCACGTAGGCAAATACCCCCAGCGCCGAGCCCACCATCACCACCGGCATGATGGCCAGGCCATCGAGCCCGTCGGTCAGGTTCACGGCGTTGCTGGAGCCCACGATGACGAGGTAGGTGAGGATGACGAAGCCCAGCACGCCGAGCGGATAGCTCACTTCCTTGAAGAACGGCAGCTGCAGGCCCGCCTTGGGCGGCAGATCGAGCGAGAAGCCCGACTGCACCCAGCCCACGAACAGTTCCCACACTTTGGCGTTGGAGCTCTCGGAAATGCTGAACACCAGGTACAGCGCGGCCACCAGACCGATCACCGACTGCCAGAAATATTTCTCGCGCGAACGCATGCCCTCGGGGTCCTTGTTGACCACCTTGCGCCAGTCATCCGCCCAGCCGATGGCGCCAAAGCCCAGCGTGACCAGCAGCACGATCCAGACAAAGCGGTTGGACAGGTCAAACCACAGCAGGGTCGAGATCGCAATCGACAGCAGGATGAGCACGCCGCCCATGGTGGGCGTGCCGCTCTTGGACAGGTGCGACTGCATGGCATAGCCGCGGATCGGCTGGCCGATCTTGAGCGAGGTGAGCACGCGGATCACCTTGGGGCCCGCCACCAGGCCGATGAGCAGCGCCGTCATGGCGGCCATCACGGCGCGGAACGTGAGGTACTGGAACACCCGCAAGAAGCCCAAATCGGGCGACAGGCCCTGCAGCCATTGCGACAGCATCAGCAGCATGTGGCACCTCCGTGCAGGTGGCGGCGGGCATCAGTGGCTTGCATCATGCGGCGCCTCCGGGTGGATGTTTTTTTGTTGTTCTGCGGTGGCTGCCATCGCCTCCACCACCTGTTCCATCTTCATGAACCGCGATCCCTTCACCAGCACGCTGCCCACCTGGGGCAGCGCTTCGCACACCGCTGCCTGCAGCGATGCCATGTTGTCAAAATGCCTTGCGGCGCCAAATGCCTGCGCCGCGCTCACCGACTGCGCCCCCAGCGCATACAGGTGCGCAATGCCCGCCGCGCGCGCATGCGCGCCAGCCTCGGCGTGAAACTGCGGCCCCTGGTCGCCCACCTCGCCCATGTCGCCCATCACCAGCAGCTGCGGCGCGGGCAGTGCGGCCAGCACGTCGATGGCGGCGCGCATGGAGTCGGGGTTGGCGTTGTAGGTGTCATCCACCACGGTGATTTCGCGGCCCGCCAGCTGCAGGCTGAGCGCGCGCGAGCGCCCCTTGACGGGGCTGAAGGCATTCAGGCCGCCTGCAATCGCATCCAGCGCAACTCCCGCCGCCACGGCACAGGCCGCAGCGGCCAGCGTATTGGTGACGTTGTGCCGGCCCGCAATCTGCAAGGTGCACGACAGCGCCCCTGCGGGCGTGGCCATCTCCACCGCCCAGGCGCCCTGCTGCCAACTGGCGCGCACGCATTGCACATCGCCGCCCGCGCCGAAGGTGATGCACCGGCGTGGCGCGGCCATGCCGCTCCACAGGACGGTATAGGCATCGCCTGCGGGAAAAACGGCCACGCCATCGGCGGGCAGCGCCGCCAGCACCGAACCGTTTTCCTGCGCCACGGCCTGCACCGTGTGCATGAATTCGAGATGCTCGCGCTGGGCGTTGTTGACGAGCGCCACCGTGGGCTGCGCGATGGCGGCCAGGCGGGCGATCTCGCCGGGATGGTTCATGCCCATCTCGATCACCGCGGCGGCGTGCCCTGCGCGCAGGCGCAGCAGCGTCAGGGGCACGCCGATGTCATTGTTGAAATTGCCCTGCGTGGCGAGCGCGGCCTCGCCCTTCCAGGCGCGCAGGATGGACGCCACCATCTGCGTCACCGTTGTCTTGCCATTGCTGCCCGTGATGCCGATCAGCGGCAGGCTGAACTGCGCGCGCCACCCGGCGGCCAGCGCACCCAGCGCCGCCAGGCTGTCGGGCACCTCGATGCCGGGCAGGCCAGCAGCTTCGAGCCCGCCATGGGCAATGGCGGCCACGGCGCCGCCATCGCGGGCGTCGGCCAGGAAGGCGTTGGCATCGAAGCGCTCGCCCTTGAGCGCCACGAACAGGTCGCCCGGCTGCAGCGTGCGGGTGTCCGTGTGCACCCGCGCCACTGGCGTTGCACCATCGCCCACCAGGCGGGCCTGCGCAATGCTGCGGCGAATCCAGTCGAATGCCTGCTGCAGGTTCATCATGCCCATCGGCTGGCTCCCCGGGCGGCCAGCGCTGCCTGCGCCTGCGCCATGTCGTCAAACGGCCGGCGCACGCCGGCTGTTTCCTGGTAATCCTCGTGGCCCTTGCCGGCGATCAGCACCACATCGGCCGCATCGGCCTCGCCAATGGCCAATGCAATGGCGGCAGCGCGATCGGGCTGCGCCCGCACGGTTTCGCCGGCGATGGTGCCTTGCAATATCTGGTGCAGGATCGCCACCGGCTCTTCGCTGCGCGGGTTGTCGCTGGTCACCACCACCCAGTCGGCATGGTGCTGCGCCACCGCGCCCATCAGCGGGCGCTTGCTTGCATCGCGGTCGCCGCCGCAACCGAATACACACCACAGCTGGCCGCCGCGCTCTTGCGCCAGCGGGCGCAGCGCCTGCAGGGCCTTGTCCAGCGCGTCGGGAGTGTGGGCATAGTCCACTGCCACCAGCGGCTGCCCCGGCGCCACCAGGCGCTGCATGCGGCCCGGCACGGGTTGCAGGCTGGCGCAGGCGCGCACGGCATCCGGCAGCAAAACGCCCTGGCTGCGCAGCGTGGCCAGCACGCCCAGCAGGTTCAGCACGTTGTACTGGCCAATCACGCGGCTTTGCAGCGGCAGCCGCTCGATTCCCTCCACTACGGTGAAGCGCAGCCCCTGGTCGCCCAGCGCGATGTCCTGCGCCGCCAGCCGCGCCGGGCCCTGGGCCGAGATGCTCCACAGGTCGAGCGCGCCCCCCGCCAGTTCGGCGTGCAGCTGCGCGCCGGCAGGGTCGTCCACGTTGATGACGGCGGCCTGCAGGCCGGGCCAGTCGAACAGGGCACGCTTGGCCAGCCAGTAGTCGGCCATGCTGCCGTGGTAGTCCAGATGGTCCTGGGTGAAATTGGTGAAGATGGCCACACGGATCTGCGTGCCATCCAGGCGCGCCTCGGCCAGCCCGATGGACGAGGCCTCGATGGCGCATGCACCCAGCCCCTGGTCGGCATACTGGCGGAACGCGCGCTGCAGGCGCACCGGGTCGGGTGTGGTCATGCCCGTGGCTTCGAGGGCGGGCGGGAAACCCATGCCCAAAGTGCCCACCAGCGCACAGCCAGCATGCGCGTGCAGCTCTTGATTCGATAGCGAATTCCAGGCGCCCGCCAGCCACCAGGCGGTGCTGGTCTTGCCGTTGGTGCCCGTCACGGCCAGCACAGAAAGTTGCCGGGTGGGGTGGCCAAACCACTGCGCGGCAATCGGCCCGGTGGCGGCCTTGAGGCCGTGCAATGCGGCCAGGTGATCACCCGTGAAGCCGAACGGCTCCACGCCTGCCTGCTCCACGAGGCAGGCCGCAGCACCGCGCACCATGGCATCGGCCACATGGGCGCGCCCGTCGGCCGCGGCACCGGGCCAGGCGATGAAACCATCGCCCGGGGCAATCAGGCGGCTGTCGGTCTGCAAGGTGCCGGTGACGCGCTCGCGCAGCCACTGCACGGCGTCGCGGGGTGATGTCAGCATGCGCATCACAGCGACTCCTCCACCCCGTTGGTCACGATCTGTGGCTTGACGGCCATGTCCGGCTGCACACCCATCATGCGCAGCGTTTGCTGCACCACCTCGCTGAACACCGGAGCCGCCACCAGGCCGCCATACACCTGGCCGTTGCTGGGCTCGTCGATCATCACGGCCACGATGATGCGCGGCTTGTCGATGGGCGCCATGCCGGTGAACCAGGCGCGGTATTTGCCCGAAGCGTAACTCTTGCCCACCTGCTTGCGGGCGGTGCCGGACTTGCCGCCCACCGAGTAGCCCAGGGTCTGCGCCTTCTGCCCCGTGCCACCGGGGCCAGCGGCCATCTGCAGCATCTTGCGCACCTGGTCGGCCGTGCGCTCGGAGAACACGGGCACGCCGATGGCGGGCTCGGAGCTCTTGAGCAAGGTGGCGGGAATGACCCGCCCGCCATTGGCGAACACGGTGTACGAGCGCGCCATCTGAAACAGGCTGGCCGACAGGCCGTAGCCATAGGACATGGTGGCCTGCTCGATCGGCCGCCAGGTCTTGTAGGGCCGCAGCCGGCCACTCACCACGCCCGGAAACTTGAGTTGCGGCTTCTGGCCAAAGCCGGCCGCCGAGAAGGTCTCCCACATCTCGCGTGCCGGCATCTGCATGGCAATCTTGGTGGTGCCGACGTTGCTGGATTTCTGGATGACGCCCTCCACGGTGAGCACACCATAGTTGTGCGTGTCCGAAATGGTGGAGCCCGTGATGGTGATGCGGCCCGGCGTGGTGTCCACGATGGAATCGGGCCGCATGCGGCCCGATTCCAGCGCCAGGCCGATGGTGAACGGTTTCATGGTCGAGCCGGGCTCGAACACGTCGGTGAGCGCGCGGTTGCGCAGTTGCTCGCCGGTGAGGTTCTGGCGCTTGTCGGGCACGTAGCTGGGGTAGTTGGCCAGGGCCAGCAGTTCGCCCGTGTGCGCATCCAGCACCACCACGCTGCCGGCCTTGGCCTTGTGCGCCGCGACCTGGTCGCGCAGCTTCTGGTAGGCGAAGAACTGCACCTTGCTGTCGATGGACAGCTGTATGTCGCGGCCATCCACCGGCGGCACCGTTTCGCCCACGCCTTCGACCACGCGGCCCAGGCGGTCCTTGATCACGCGGCGCGAGCCGGCGTGCCCGGCCAGCTCGCTGTTGAAGGCCAGCTCCACGCCCTCCTGGCCCTTGTCCTCCACATTGGTGAAACCCACCACATGCGCGGCCGATTCACCTTCGGGGTATTGGCGCTTGTATTCCTTGCGCTGGTAAATGCCCTTGATGTCGAGGGCCGTGATCTGCTGGCCCAGGTCCCAGTCGAGCTGGCGCTTGATCCAGACGAAGGTCTTATCCTCATCGGCCAGCCTGGCGCTGAGTTCGGACTCGGGCATGTCCAGCAGCCGTGCCAGCTGCCGGAGCTTGGCGCGCACCTCGGGCTTGTCCTGCTCCACATCCTCGGGGATGGCCCAGATGCTGGCCGCCGGCACGCTGGAGGCCAGGATGAGCCCATTGCGGTCCAGGATCTTGCCGCGGTTGGCGGGCAATTCGAGCGTGCGCGCAAAACGCACCTCGCCCTGGCGCTGAAAGAAGGCGTTGCCGAACACCTGCACATAGGCCGCACGCGCGCCCAGCCCGACGAAGCCCAGCGCAATCATCGCGACGATGAACTTGCTGCGCCACAGGGGCGTCTTGCTGGCCAGCAGGGGGCTGGAGGTGTAGAGCACGCTGCGGCTCATGGCTGCGCCTGCGAAGCGGCCGTGCTCCCGGCACCGGCAGGATCGGCCACATACTGGGTGATGGCGGGCGTGGCCGTGCGCATCTGCAGCTGCGACCGCGCCAGCTTTTCCACCCGCAGCGGCGTGGCCTGCGCGCGCTTTTCCACCTGCAGCCGCTGGTGTTCGGTCTCCAGCCGGCGCGACTCGGAAACCGCGCGGTCGAGCTGGGTGAACAGGCGGCGCGATTCATACTGCGTGTGCACCAGATACAGGGCACTGGCCATCACCGCCACCAGCAGGACGAGACTGAGCCGGGTCATGCCTGCGCCTGCGTGCGCTGGGCAACGCGCATGATGGCGCTGCGCGAACGGGGATTGGCCGCCACTTCGGCAGCGCCGGGCTTGATGCGGTCCAGCGCGACCAGCTTCATGACCTTGGGCGGGGCAAAAGGCGCGCGGCGGTCGTACACCTCTTTGGAATGCTGCGCAATGAACTGCTTGACGATGCGGTCTTCGAGCGAGTGAAAGCTGATGACCACCAGCCGCCCACCGGGCTGCAGCACCGACAGGCTGGCCTCTAGTGCTTGCTGCAGCTCTTCAAGTTCAGCGTTGATGAAAATCCGCAAAGCCTGAAATGTGCGCGTTGCAGGGTTCTGGCCCGGCTCGCGGGTCTTGACCGCACCAGCCACGAGGTCGGCCAGTTCAGCGGTGGTTGCAAGGGGGCCCCGTTCCTCGCGCCGAGCAACAATCGCCTTTGCAATGGGGCCAGCAAACCGTTCTTCACCGTAGTCACGTATCACCTCCGCAATCTGTTGAGCCTCGGCAGTGGCCAGCCACTGGGCCACACTGATCCCGCGCGTGGTGTCCATGCGCATGTCCAGCGGGCCGTCGAAGCGGAAACTGAAGCCGCGTTCGGGGCTGTCGATCTGGGGCGAGCTCACCCCCAGGTCCATCAGCACACCTGCCGCACTGCCCGGCGGCAAATCCGCCAGATGGCGGAAACCTTCGTGCCGAATGGAAAAACGCGCATCGGTGATGCGCGTTGCCTCTTGGATGGCTTCAGGGTCTTTGTCGAACGCCACAAGACGCCCCTGCGGCCCCAGCCGCAGCAGGATGCGCCGTGAATGCCCCCCGCGGCCAAAGGTGGCGTCCACCCAGGTGCCGGCAGGCTCGGGGCCCGCGCCGCCCAGCAATGCGTCCACCGCTTCATCGAGCAGGACGGTGGTGTGTTGCAGATCGGGGGTCACCACGGGCCTTAGAAAGAGAAATCCTTGAACACATCGGGCATTTCGCCCTGCATGGCCTGCGCTTCCTGCGCGTCATAAGTGGCCTTGTCCCACAACTCGAAATGGTTGCCCATGCCCAGCAAGATGGCGTCCTTGGCGATGCCGGCCGCCTCGCGCAACTCCGGGGACACCAGCACGCGGCCGGTGGCATCCATATCCACATCCATGGCGTTGCCCAGAAAAATCCGCTTCCACCATTGGGCCGACATGGGCAGCTGGCTGATGCGTTCGCGAAACTTTTCCCATTCCGGGCGGGGAAACACCATGAGGCAACCATGGGGGTGTTTGGTGATCGTGAGTTGGCCGGCCGCCGTCGCGCTCAGGACGTCACGGTGCCGGGTCGGCACGGACAGCCGACCCTTCGCATCGAGACTCAGCGACGAGGCACCTTGAAACACGTAACGATTCCCTCACCCGGTTGACGACCCCTGGAACCCGGAAAACGGGGCTCAAGGGCACTTTTCACCACTTAATTGCACTTTTTTGCACTGTAGCAGGAAAAGCGGGCCACGCAAGAGGGCATGCAACAATCTTTTGCAATGAAATCAAGGACTTAGAAGCGTTTCCAGAAGAAGAAAAACACCAAAACCCCTTGTCAAATAAGCACTTAGAACGGCCTATGCAAGTGATACCTGAAGGCAGGACAGGCGCTCATGCGGGTTGGCAATCGGCGCGGGCAGGGCGGGAAGCCGCAGGCAGCGCTGCGGCATGGCAACACAAAGCAACACAAAGCAGCGCAAAGCAGCGCAATGATCGCCGGGGCTGCGAATCCGTCTCAGAACATGTTCACGTTCTCAGAGGATGTAGCGCGACAGGTCTTCGTCCTCGCTCAGGGTTTGCAGCCGCGTGTCCACATAGGCCGCATCCACGGTCACCGTCTGGCCGGACAGGCGTGCCGCATCGAAGCTGACGTCGTCCAGCAGCCGCTCCATCACGGTGGCCAGGCGGCGGGCACCGATGTTTTCCGTGCGCTCGTTCACGTCAAAGGCAATATGCGCCAGGCGCGTGATGCCTTCGGGCAGAAATTCGAGCGTCACCCCCTCGGTCGCCAGCAGCGCCTGGTATTGCCTGACCAGCGAGGCGTGGGTCTGCGTGAGGATGGCTTCAAAGTCCTGCACCGACAGGGATTCCAGCTCCACCCGGATCGGAAAGCGCCCCTGCAGCTCGGGAATCAGGTCGCTGGGCTTGGACAGGTGGAACGCACCGGAGGCGATGAACAGGATATGGTCAGTTTTGACCATGCCGTATTTGGTGGACACCGTGGTGCCTTCCACCAGCGGCAGCAGGTCGCGCTGCACGCCCTGGCGCGACACGTCGGCACCGCTGGTTTCCTGGCGCGCCGCCACCTTGTCGATCTCGTCGATGAAAACAATGCCATTTTGCTCGGCGTTCTGGATGGCGCGGGTCCGGATCTCTTCCTCGTTCACCAGTTTGCCGGCCTCTTCCTCGGTGAGCAGCTTGAGCGCCTCGGCGATCTTGAGCTTGCGCGTGCGGCGCTTGTCCTGCCCCAGCTGGCTGAACATGCCGCGCAGCTGCTCGGTCATCTCCTCCATGCCCGGCGGGCCCATGAGTTCCACCTGGGGACGGCTCTCGGCCAGGTCGATCTCGATGTCCTTGTCATCGAGGCTGCCTTCGCGCAGCTTTTTGCGAAACACCTGGCGCGCCGTGCTGTCCGTGGCTGGCTCGCCCCCTGCGGCGCGGGCCGGCGGAATCAGCACGTCCAGGATGCGATCTTCGGCCGCATCTTCGGCGCGGGTGCGCACCTTCTTCATCTCGGACTCGCGCGTCTGCTTGACGGCCATCTCGGCCAGGTCGCGGATGATGGCATCCACATCCTTGCCCACATAGCCCACCTCGGTGAACTTGGTGGCCTCCACCTTGATGAAGGGCGCATCGGCCAGGCGCGCCAGGCGCCGGGCGATCTCGGTCTTGCCCACGCCGGTGGGCCCGATCATGAGGATGTTCTTGGGCGTGATTTCCTGGCGCAGGCTGCCCT
>WOZN01000124.1 GCA_011620245.1 Acidovorax sp. | reverse complement strand
GGCCAGGGCACCATCAGCCGCATCATCGAAAGCCGCCCCGAGGAGCTGCGCCTGTTCCTCGAAGAGGCCGCCGGTGTTTCCAGATACAAAGAGCGCCGCCGCGAGACCGAAAACCGCCTCTCGGACACGCGCGAAAACCTCACGCGGGTGGAAGACATCCTGCGCGAGCTGAACGCCAACCTCGAAAAGCTCGAAAAGCAGGCCGAGGTGGCCGCCCGGTACAACCAGCTGCAGGCCGACGCCACGCTCAAGCAGCACCAGCTGTGGTTCCTGAAACGTGCCGACGCTGAAGAACAGCAGACCAAGGTGCGCCTGGATGGCCTGCAGGCCGTGAACGACCTCGAATCGCGCATGGCCGACCTGCGCGCGGTCGAGTCCGACCTCGAAGCCATCCGCCAGGCGCATTACGCCGCAGGTGACCAGGTCAACCAGGCCCAGGGCAGGCTGTATGAAGCCACGGCCGAGGTCGGCAAGCTCGAGGCCGAGATCCGCTACGTGGTCGAGGGCCGCCAGCGTGTGCAACAGCGCCTCGCTACCCTGGCCGAGCAGATCGTCCAGTGGCAGACCCGCAAGGAAGAGGCCGACATCGAACTCGAAAACCTGGCCTGTGCCGGCGTGGATGCCGAAGAACGCGCCGAGATGCTGGCCGCCCAGGTCGAAGAGCAGGCCATGCAGCTGCCCGACCTGCAAGAAGCCCTGCGCCAGGCGCAAAGCCGCACGGCCGAGCAGCGCGGCGCCGTGGTGCAGGTGCAGCAGCAGATTGGCGTGCTGGCCGCCGAGCAGCGCAGCATCGACGAGCAAAGCCGCCAGCAGGGCAGCCGCTTCGAGCGCCTGCGCACCGACCGCAATGCATTGGCTGCGCCCGATGAAGCCCGCCTGAACAGCCTGCGCGAACAATTGGCTGAGGCCCAGGAAATCGCCGAGACCACCGAGGCCCGCCTGCACGAGCTGCAGGAGACCGTGCCCCAGCTCGACGATGACCGCCGCACCCGCCAGCAGGCCGTGAACCGCGAAAGCGCGTGCCAGGCCGACTTGTCGGCCCGCATGCAAGCATTGAAGGCGCTGCAGGAAAAAGTCAAGACCGACGGCAAGCTGCGCCCCTGGCTGGTCAGGCACGGCCTGGACGGCCTGCAAGGCCTGTGGAGCCGCATCCACATCGAACCCGGCTGGGAAAATGCCTTGGAAGCCGCATTGCGTGAGCGCCTGGCTGCGCTGGAAATAGGGCGCCTGGACATGGTGCGCGGCTTCCTCGGCTCGGGTGGCAATGATGCACCGCCCGCGCGGCTGGCGTTCTACAGCGCGCCCGCTGCGGGCCACCCTGAAACAGCATCGCAGCACGCCCGCCTGTCCGACCTGCTGCGCCTTCAGGACGCCGGCCTGCGCGCCGTGCTCACCGACTGGCTGCAGGGCTGCTACACCGCGCCCACGCTGGACGAGGCCCTGGCCCGCCGCAGCCAGCTGCAACCCGGCGAATTGGTGTTTGTGCCCACGGGCCATGCCGTCAGCGCCCACAGCGTGAGTTTTTACGCGCAGGATTCCGAGCAGTCCGGCCTGCTGGCCCGCGCGCAGGAAATCGAGCACCTCGAAAAAGAGCTGCGCGCCCAGGCGCTGATCGCCGAGGAATCGCGCACCGCCCTGGTCCGCGCCGAGGCCGCGTATGCCGACGCCTCCCAGCGCCTCGTGGCCGCACGCCGCGAAGCCAGCGAAGCGCAAAGCCGTGCCCACGAGCTGCAGGTGGAAACCCTGCGCCTCACCCAGCTGGCCGAGCAGACCCGCGCCCGCAGCGAGCAGATTGACGCCGACCTGGCCGAGGTGGAGGCCCAGCTGGCCGACCTGCAGGAACGCCGCGTGGCCGCCGAGGCGCGCTTTGAGGAACTGGACATGCAGCTGGCCGACAGCCAGGAGCGCGAGGCCCAGCTGGGCGACCGCGTGATCGAGGCCGAGCGCAAGCTCACGGCCTGCCGCGAGCAGCAGCGCACGCTGGAGCGCCAGGCGCAGGAGGCCGCGTTCTCGCAGCGCAGCCTGGAGGCGCGCCGCGCCGAACTCAACCGCTCCGTCGAAACGGCCACGCAGCAGGCCACCGCACTGGCGGACGAGCAGCAGCGCGCACGCGACGAACTGGCCCGCCTGTCCGACGCAGCGGCCCAGGGCGGGCTGCAGCAGGCACTGGATGTGAAGATGGAGCGCGAAAAGGCCCTGTCGGCCCAGCGCAGCGCATACGACGACCTCACGGCCAGGCTGCGCGCCAGCGATGAGCGCCGCATGCAGCTCGAACGCGCGCTCGACCCGCTGCGCGCCCGCATCACCGAATTCCAGCTCAAGGAACAGGCTGCCCGCCTGGGCCTGGAGCAATACACCACCTTGCTGGCCGACGCCCAGGCCGACCTCGCGGTCGTGGCGCAGTCGATCACTGACGGCAACGTGCACATGGGTGGCCTGCAAGGTGAAATCGACCGCCTGCACCGCGAAATCGCTGCCCTGGGCGCCGTGAACCTGGCCGCGCTGGACGAGCTCAAACTCGCCAGCGAGCGCAAGATATTCCTCGACGCGCAGACGGCCGACCTCACCGAAGCCATGAACACGCTCGAAGACGCAATCCGCAAGATCGACGGCGAAACGCGCCAGCTGCTTTCGGGCACTTTTGACACCGTCAACGG
>WOZN01000115.1 GCA_011620245.1 Acidovorax sp. | reverse complement strand
GCATGGAAGGCCCCGGCGGCTACCAGTTGGTCGGTCGCACGGTGCAGATGTGGAACCGCTGGCGCGAAACGCCCGAATTTGCCGCCGGCAAGCCCTGGCTGTTGCGCTTTTTTGACCAGATCCGCTTCTACCCCATGGGCGCGCAGGAACTGCTCGACTACCGCAAGGACTTCATTGCGGGAAGAGTGGGTTTGCGCATCGAGGAGGGCCGCTTCCGCCTGTCCGACTACCAGCGCTACCTGGCTGACAACGCCGAATCCATTGCCCAGTTCAAGCAGGGCCAGCAAGCCGCCTTTGAGGCCGAACGGGAGCGCTGGCGGCTCGCCGGTGTGTCCGAGGCGCCCGATGCCGGTGCCGCCGACGAGGCTGCCGCCCGCGCCGCAGCGGCCCAGGCCTTTGACGGCGAGGTGGTGGCGTCCCAGGTGTCGGGCGGGGTCTGGTCGGTGCTGGCCACGGTGGGCGCGCAGGTCAAGGCCGGCCAGGCGCTGCTGGTGATCGAGTCGATGAAGATGGAAATCACGGTGCACGCCCCGTGCGACGGCTGCATCGAACAACTGCTGTGCACCGAGGGCCAGGCGGTGACGGCGGGCCAAGCCCTGGTGCTGATGCGTTAACCGAATAGGAATACAGGAGATGATGATGCTTGATTTATCCATTCCCGCGCTGCGGGCCCAGTACCTCGATGGCCGCCTGACGCCGAGGGCGCTGGTCGCGGCCTTGCATGCGCAGATGCTGGCGGAAGACGCAGCCTTGGACCGCCATGTCTGGATACGCCGCCTCACGCTGGATGAAATGCGTGCCCATGCCGCGGCGCTGGACGGGCGCGACCCGAACACCTTGCCCTTGTACGGCATTCCCTTTGCCATCAAGGACAACATCGACCTGGCCGGCATCCCCACCACGGCGGCCTGCCCCGAATTTGCCTATACCCCCGAGGTCAGCGCCACGGTGGTGCAGCGGCTCATTGCGGCCGGCGCCATTCCCGTGGGCAAGACCAACCTGGACCAGTTCGCCACCGGCCTGGTGGGCGTGCGCTCGCCTTATGGCGCGTGCCGCAACAGCATCAACCCGGATTACATCTCGGGGGGCTCGTCCGCCGGGTCCGCCGTGTCTGTGGCGCGGGGTCTGGCCAGCTTCTCGCTGGGCACCGACACCGCGGGTTCGGGTCGCGTGCCCGCCATGCTGAACAATCTGGTGGGTCTGAAGCCCACCTGCGGCCGACTGCCCGCCACCGGCGTGGTGCCGGCCTGCCGCACGCTGGACGTGGTCTCGGTGTTCGCCCTCACGGCGGGTGATGCAGCTACCGTGCTGGCGGCCGCGCAGGGCGCGGACCCGCTGGATGCCTATTCGCGTACTTTGCCGCCACATGGCCACAACTTCGGCGCCGCCAGCGCTTTCCGCTTTGGCGTGCCGCGTGAAGCCGATCTGGAATTTCATGGCAACCCGGAAGGCCCGGCCCAGTTTGCCCAGGCGGTGGCGCAGCTGGTCGCCCTGGGCGGCACGCCGGTCGAAGTGGACCTGAGGCCGTTTCGCGCGGTGGCGACCCTGCTCTACGAAGGCCCGTGGGTGGCCGAGCGTTACCAGGCCATCCGGGCCTTTATCGAGGCCCAGCCCGAAGCGCTGCATCCGGTGACGCGCGCCATCACCGAAAAAGGCATCCGGATATCCGCCCCTGACACCTTTGCCGCGCTCTACCGCCTGAAAGAACTGCAACAGCAAACGCTGCCCGTCTGGCAGCACATCGACTGCCTGGTCACGCCCACCGCCAGCACGGCCTACAGCATTGCGGCGGTAGAGGCGGACCCGATCCGGCTCAATTCCAACCTGGGGCATTACACCAACTTTGTCAACCTGCTCGATCTGGCCGCGGTGGCCGTGCCGACCGGTTTCATGACGGCCCAGATGGCGACCATGCCCTGGGGCGTGACGCTGGTGGCGCCGGCCGGTCAGGACCTGCCGCTGCTGTCGCTGGCCGCGCGCCTGCACGCGCGCACGGTGCCGACCGTCGGCGCCACGGCGCACGCGCCGCACCGTTTGCCCGCTGCCATGCCCGACACGGCAGCGTTTCCATCGGGTCTGGTGCGCGTGGCGGTGTGCGGCGCCCATTTGAGCGGTTTGCCCCTGAACTGGCAACTGACGCAGCGCGACGCCCGGCTGGTGCAGACCACCCACAGCGCGCCTTGCTACCAGTTGTTTGCCCTGCCCGGCGGGCCACCGTACCGGCCCGGCATGCTGCGCGTGGCAGAAGGTGGTGCCGCGATTGAACTGGAGGTGTGGGAGTTGCCGGCGCAGAATTTTGGGTCTTTTGTGGCAGGTATCCCGGCGCCGCTGGGCATCGGTTCGGTTGAACTTACCGACGGCAGCCAGGTGCAGGGCTTTGTCTGTGAAGCTTATGCCACATCGCTGGCCAAAGACATCAGCCATTTGGGTGGCTGGCGCGCTTATCTGCGCAGCATCGCATCTTAGCCCGGATATTTCACCGTATCCCGCCCAGAAACGAGGACAGCATTGCCCTTGTGTGCTCGACAATCCAGGTATCAAATCTTGATCAAGCGAGCGGGCAATGCCGAAGCCAAACTGTACCGAAGAAGTTGACGTTGGAATCATCCTAAATCCGGCAGTTGAACCAACCGAAAAACTGAAGAAACCCAATATCCATGCGGGTTTCCA
>WOZN01000412.1 GCA_011620245.1 Acidovorax sp. | reverse complement strand
TTCGACCCTTCGACAGGCTCAGGACAGGCCAAGCTCAGGACAGGCCAAGCTCAGGGCGAACGTTTTTATCTGAGAAATATTGCTGATAAAGCACTTTTGTACTGGTTTTCATGCCTCTTTCTGAATCCCTGACAACCCGCTGGGCGGCGCTGCGCTGCGCGCTGGCCCGCCTGGTGCGCAGGCCTGAGCGGCTGATGTCGCTGCACAGTCTTCTGTGGTTTTTAGCCGCCCTGCCGCTCGCGCTGCTGCTGTATGCGGTCGCTCTCGTGCCCTTTACGCCGGGCATCAGCGACATCCGCAAGGCCAGGACCGAGCTGCCCGCGCAGCTCATGTCGGCCGACGGCAAGCTGCTGACCGAATACCGCTGGGCCAACCGCGAATGGGTGCCGCTCGAACGCATTGCACCCAGCGTGGTCAATGCCCTCATTGCCACCGAAGACCACCGCTTTTATCAGCACTGGGGCATGGACTGGCGGCGCACGGCGTCGTCGGTGGTGCTGACGCTGCGCGGCGACCCGCAGGGCGGCTCCACCATCACGCAGCAGCTGGCGCGCAATCTTTTTCCCGAGGAAATCGGCCGCTCGCGCACCCTCACGCGCAAGCTCAAGGAGGCGATCACGGCGTTCAAGATCGAAGCGGCCTATTCCAAGCCGGAGATTCTCGAAACCTATCTCAACACCGTGCCATTCTTGTACAACGCCTACGGCATCGAGATGGCGGCCCGCACGTATTTTGACAAGTCGGCCGACAAGCTCTCGGTGCTGGAAAGCGCCACGCTGATCGGCATGCTCAAGGGCACGGCCTACTACAACCCGGTGCTCAACCCCGAACGCGCCCAGGCCCGGCGCAACACCGTGCTGTCGCAGATGCTCAAGCGCGGCAAGCTGGAGCAAAAGCAGTTCAATGCCCTGCAAAAGCGCCCGCTGCGCGTCAATTTCGAGCGCCAGACCGAGGTCATGGGCCCCGCGCCACATTTTGCGATGCAGTTGCGCAAGCAGCTGATTGCCTGGGCCGACAGCCATGGCTACAGCCTGTATTCCGATGGCCTGGTGATCCACACCACCATCGATTCGCGCCTGCAGGCCCTGGCCAACCAGGCCGTGGCGCGCCAGGGCCGCCAGCTGCAGGGCGTGGCCGACGCGGCCTGGGCCCGGCGCGATGGCTGGACGGCGCGCAACCCCCTGGTGCAAAGCCTGGTGCGCGAGTCGCCCGAGTACCGCACGGCCATGGCCAGGGAAGATGCCCCGCCGCCCGACGAGATACTGAAAGACCTGCTGGCCGACACCGCCTTCATGCGCAAGCTGCGCGACGAGAAAACCCGGGTGCAGGCCGGCTTTCTGGCGCTGGACCCGCACAACGGCCATGTCCGCGCCTGGGTGGGCAGCCGCGACTTTGCACTGGACCCTTTCGACCATGTGCAGCAGGCGCGCCGCCAGCCCGGTTCCACCTTCAAGCCTTTTGTGTATGGCGCGGCCTTTGCGCAGGGGGCGCTGCCCAGCGACACGCTGATGGACCAGGCGGTCGAGATACCGCTGGGCGGCGGCAATGTGTGGCGCCCCAGCGATGGCGGCCCGCCCAGCAACGAGCCCATGACCCTGCGCGATGGCCTGGCCTATTCGAAGAACACCATCACGGCGCAGCTCATGCAGCGGGTGGGGCCGGCCAAGGTGGCCGATCTGGCCCGCGCCATGGGCGTGCGCCAGAGCAGGCTTGACGAGGTGCCCGCACTGGCGCTGGGCACCAGCCCCGTCACCCTGAAAGAGATGGTGACCGCCTACGGCACCATCGCCAATGCCGGCCGTTATCAGGCGCCGGTGCTGATCACCCGCATCGAAGACCGCCATGGCAATGTGCTGCAGGCGTTTGCTGACAGCGCGCCCGAGCAGGTGCTGCCCCTGGAGGCCGCGCAAACCCTGCGCGATGCCATGCGCGGCGTGATCGACAAGGGCACGGGCATGGCCATCCGTGCGCGCTACGGCATAGAGGCCGACGTGGCGGGCAAGACCGGCACCACCCAGGACAACGCCGACGGCTGGTTCATCCTGATGCACCCGCAGCTCGTGGCCGGCGCCTGGGCCGGCTTCAACGATGGCCGCATCACCCTGCGCAGCGGCTACTGGGGCCAGGGCGCACACAGCGCACTGCCCATGGTGGGCGATTTTGTGCAGCAGGCGCTGCGCACCAGGGCCATCGACGCACGCCTGCGCTTTGTCGATGAGGACGAGACAAGCCTGCTGGAGCCGGTGCTGGACCGC
The DNA here is from genome assembly GCA_011620245.1 of Acidovorax sp. Lineage (GTDB taxonomy): Bacteria > Pseudomonadota > Gammaproteobacteria > Burkholderiales > Burkholderiaceae_C > Acidovorax. The sequence continues at coordinate 415 of WOZN01000412.1, read as the reverse complement.
CTGCGCGGGTGGTGGCAAGGCGTTTTTGCGCCGCCGGCCGCGCCTGACCCGGTTGCGCAACCCTTGCCCCCTTCGCGCAGCGCGCCCGAGCCCGCACCATTGGCCTCGCCGCCACCCGAGATCACCGAATCGGCCGAACTGCTGCCGTTGCCCAGCGTCAGCCCGCAGGCACCGGCGACGATGCCCGCGCCGCTCATCCTGCCCAGCGAGGCGCCAGAAGCGGACAACGCATTTTCAGGCCCGGCGCCTGTCACTCCTGAGGTGCCCAAGGTCTCCGGGGATACGGCTCCCTGACCCATTGCGGCGGGCATGGCCGCTGCCCCTGCTGCCTGCGCGAAAACGCAAGACTGCAGTTGTGACGCGGTAAGACCAGGATCAGGACGTACATTGTGGTGGGCCGACACACTGGCCCCAT
>WOZN01000162.1 GCA_011620245.1 Acidovorax sp. | reverse complement strand
TTCCAAGTCCGACAGCCTCAACTGCGGCGCGGCTTGCGCCCCTTGCTTTTTCCAGCGTTGCCGTTGGCAGCAGTCTTCTTGGCCGATGAGTTTGCCTTGGCGGGGACGCGCGAAGCCTGTTCCCGCGTCATGGAGGCGCGCTCGGTGGCAGACAACTCGGGCGCCTGCGCACGCTTGCGGCCCGCCGAGCGGCCGCCCGCCTTGCGTGCGCCATCAGATTGTGGCGCCACACCCTTGTCCTTGAGCGCCCGGCCCAGCAGTTCCTCGCCCTCCCGTATCAGGCGGAAGTCGATCTTGCGTCCATCCAGATCCACGCGGCTGACCTGCACGCGCACCCGCGTGCCAATTGAGTAGCGGATGCCCGTGCGTTCGCCGCGCAACTCCTGGCGCGCCTCGTCGAACTTGAAATATTCGCCGCCCAGCTCGGTGATATGCACCAGGCCTTCGACGTACATCGCATCCAGCGTCACGAAGATGCCAAAGCTCGTGGCCGCGCTGACCACGCCGCTGTATTCCTCGCCCAGATGCTCGCGCATGTATTTGCACTTGAGCCAGGCCTCGACATCGCGGCTGGCCTCGTCGGCGCGGCGCTCGTTGGCGCTGCAGTGCAGGCCGGCGGCCTCCCAGGCCTGCATATCGCGGCTCAGGGGTACCACATCCTGGCGCGGCTTGGCGCCCGGCGCCGCCGCGCGGGCCGCCAGGCGCTTGGCCAGCTTGGCATGTGCTTCGCCCGGGATGGGCAGCGCGGGCAGCTTGTATTTGCTCTTGCCCAGAATGGCCTTGATGACACGGTGCACCAGCAGATCGGGGTAGCGCCGGATCGGGCTGGTGAAATGCGTGTAGGCATCGAATGCCAGGCCGAAGTGACCGCTGTTGGCCGGCGTATAGATAGCCTGCTGCATGGAGCGCAGCAGCATGGTGTGGATCTGCTGCGCGTCGGGCCGGTCTTTGGTGGCCTCGGCAATCGCCTGAAACTCCGACGGATGGGGATTGTCGCCAATCGTCATGCCCACCGCCATGGCCTTGAGGTAGCCGCGCAGAATTTCCAGCTTCTCGGGCGTGGGGCCCTCGTGCACACGGAACAGGCCGGGCTGGCCGCCCTGCGCGATGAAGTCGGCACTGCACACGTTGGCGGCCAGCATGGCCTCTTCGATGAGCTTGTGGGCATCGTTGCGGGTGCGCGGCACGATCTTTTCGATGCGGCCGTTCTCGTCACAGATGATCTGCGTCTCGGTGGTTTCAAAGTCCACCGCGCCGCGCTCACGGCGCGCTACCAGCAGCGCACGGTATACATCGTGCAGGTTGATCAGGTCCTTGACCCGGTCCTTGCGTTTGCTGGCCTCGGGCCCGCGGGTGTTTGCCAGAATGGCCGCCACTTCGGTGTAGGTAAGGCGCGCATGGCTGTACATCACGGCCGGATAGAACTGGTAGGCATGCACCTCGCCCTTGGCGGTGACCAGCATGTCGCAGACCATGCACAGGCGCTCCACCTCGGGGTTGAGCGAGCACAGGCCGTTGCTCAGCTTCTCGGGCAGCATGGGGATCACGCGGCGCGGAAAGTAGACGCTGGTGGCGCGGTCGTAGGCGTCGATATCGATGGCGCTGCCGGTCTCGACATAGTGGCTCACGTCCGCAATGGCCACCAGCAGGCGCCAGCCCTTGGAGCGGCCGACCTTGGCAGGCTCGCAATAGACGGCGTCGTCAAAGTCGCGGGCATCTTCGCTATCGATGGTGACCAGCGGCACATCGGTCAGATCGACCCGGTGTTTCTTGTCCTGCGCACGCACCTTGTCGGGCAGTTCCCTGGCCTGTGCCAGGCATTCGGCAGAGAACTCGTGCGGCACGCCATATTTGCGCACCGCGATTTCGATTTCCATGCCCGGGTCGTCCACTTCGCCGAGCACCTCGGTGATGCGCCCCACGGGCTGGCCAAACAGCGCAGGAGGCTCGGTCAGTTCGACCACCACCACCTGCCCCGGTTTTGCCGCGCCGGTGGCACCCTTGGGTATCAGCACGTCCTGCCCGTAGCGCTTGTCCTCGGGGGCCACCAGCCAGACGCCGCTTTCCTGCAGCAGTCGGCCGATCAGGGGCTGCGGCGGGCGTTCGATGATTTCCACAATGCGCCCCTCGGGACGGCCGCGGCGGTCGTGGCGCACGATGCGCACACGCACGCGGTCCTTGTGCAGGACGGCGCGCATTTCATTGGGGGGTATGTAGATGTCGCCTTCGCCATCATCGCGAATGACGAATCCATGGCCGTCACGGTGCCCCTGAACAATGCCTTCAATCTCGTCGGACAGATGCGCAGCAGGTGCGTCGGGGGTGTTTTTTTTGATATACAATCTTGGACTTTCCTGAAATGCCCAGGTGGCGGAATTGGTAGACGCACTAGTTTCAGGTACTAGCGAGTAACATCGTGGAGGTTCGAGTCCTCTCCTGGGCACCAAGTTTAACGAGAACCGGTTACGGTTTTCCAAATATTCAAGCCACTGCAGTTGCAGTGGCTTTTTTTTGGTGCGCCCGGCACGGGCGCACCCTTGGAGGTGAAGGGGAGGTGCAAGTCCTCCCGTAAGTTGACCACAGCGAACGAAGCGAAGCGCAACTGCACGAATCCTGCCCGCCGTTATCCCGATTGGCATTTTCTTCTCCGCTGCAGCAACGCTCGGGCCC